>JAYUUX010000691.1:0-8327 GCA_043754645.1 Verrucomicrobiales bacterium
AGGAGATGGAGGCGGTCCTCCTTCCTCGCGTAGAGCCGCTCCCGGGGAAGGGCGTTCAGCTCCTCGATCGTCCCGTAGCCGAAAAGCCGCAGGTAGGCGCGGTTGACGAAGACGAGCCGTCCGTTGGGTTCCGTCCGGTAGATGGCCTCCGCGATGTTGTCGGTGATCGAGGCCAGCAGCTGCTGGCTCTCCCGCAGCGCCGCGTTCGACGCCTCGAACCGGCGCCGATTCCGGGCCAGCAACGCCGCCACGGCCGACACCAGGACGACGACGACAGCGACCGCCAGAACCAGGGTTTCCGGGGACGAAGCGCCCGGAACGTCGAGCTGGGCAAGCGACACCGGAGGGTCGTGGATGCGGACTGCCACGGAGAAGAGTGGGGCGGCCATCGGCCTGTTTCTTTACCAGCGGCACCCCATCGCGTAAACACGCGGCTGCCGCCCAACGGCAAGATCGGACTGGGAAATTTTACTTGCGGCCAAAAACTACCCGTGGACAAAGGAATTCCGATCAACAACCCTTCCATCCTCGAATACGAATGAAAACCGGACAGGAACTGATCTTGGCGACCAAGGTCTACGCGAAAGACGACACTCTGAGAAGTTGGTGGTGCATCTTGTCGACATTGGCGCTCCTCATAGCCGCCTTCGTCGGGACGGTGCTGGACATCCATATCGGCCTGCGCATCGCAAGCAGCGTGCTGATGGGTCTCCTGATCCTCCGATTCTTCGTCATCTACCACGACCAGCAGCACCACGCGATCCTGCCGAGGTCCAAAGCCGCCGAAGGATTGATGAGGGTGTTCGGCATGTTGTCGTTGAGCGCTAGCAGCGTGTGGCGGAGTTCGCACAACCACCACCACAACCACAACTCCAAGCTTCGGGGGGCCCACATCGGATCGTTTCCGATCATGACGAAGGACCAGTTCCTGAAGAGTTCGCCGGGCCGCCGTTTCGGCTACCTGTTCATCCGGCATCCGCTGACGATCATGTTCGGCTACGTCTTCATGTTCATCTACGGCATGTGCATCAACCCGTTCCTGAACGATCCCAAACGTCATGCCGACTGCCTCGCGTCTCTCGTCCTGCACATCGCCATCGGGATCGCGCTCTTCCTGACCGGCGGTTGGACGACGTTGATCCTTGGGCAGACCCTTCCCCACCTCATCGCCCATAGCATCGGCAGCTATCTGTTCTACGCCCAGCACAACTTTCCGGGAGTCTCCTTCAGCGACAACGCCGGCTGGACCTACGAGAAGGCCGCGCTCGAGTCGTCGAGCTACCTACGCACCAGCAAGGTCATGGCATGGTTCACGGCCAACATCGGCTACCACCACATCCACCATCTCAACGCCAAGATCCCGTTCTACCGCCTCCCGGAGGTTCTCCGGGAATTGCCCGAACTCCAGGCGCCCAAGACCACGTCGCTCCTTCCCTGGGACATCGCCCGCTGCCTCAGCCTGAAAGTCTGGGATGTCGAAGCTCAGAAGATGGTGGGCATGCGCGATCTGAAGTCGGGCCTCAAGGCCTGAAGAACACGGTTCAGCATGGTTGCCGGGTCGCCCGGCGTGGGTCAGGATTTTAACGGCACTTCCACCCAATCCATCCATGGCCTTCACTGCATCCCAAGTCGCCGAGAAACTCGCCGGTGAACTCATCGGCGACGGTTCGGTCACCCTGACCGGCTTCTCCACGGCCGAGAACGCGCGCCCGGGCGACCTTGTCTTCGCGGAAAAGGACACCTACTACGCCGCCGTCGAAGCCAGCGCGGCCAGCGCAGTCCTGGTTTCTGGTCCGTTCACTTCCACGACCAAGACCGTCATCCGCGTGGCCAACGCCCGCGCTTCCTACGCACGTCTACTCCCGCTCTTCTTTCCGCCGGACGAGGCCCAGGCGGGCATCCATCCCACCGCCACGATCGCGGCAACCGCGCAGATCGATCCCACCGCCGAGATCGGACCGGGCTGCGTCATCGGAGCGGGAGTGAAGATCGGCGCGCGCACGGCGCTGATGGGCGGAAACCACATCGGCCGCGACACACGCATCGGCGATGACGTGCGGCTTTTCCCCAACGTCGTTCTCTACAAGGCCACCCAGATCGGAAACCGCGTCGCCATCCATGCCGGAACGGTCATCGGCTCCGACGGCTACGGCTACTTCTTCGACCAAGGGCGCCACAACAAGGTCCTCCAGATCGGCAACGTCATCATCCACGACGACGTCGAGATCGGCGCAAACACCGCCATCGACCGCGGCGCGCTAGGCGCAACCGTCATCGGCCAGGGCACCAAGATCGACAACCTCGTCCACATCGCCCACAACGTCGTCATCGGGCCGCACTGCCTGGTCATGGGCCAGGTGGGCTTCGCAGGCAGCACCCGGTTGGGCGCCTACTGCGTGATCGCGTCCCAGTCGGGGATCGCCGGCCACCTCAAACTCGGCAACCAGGCAACCGTCGGCGCCAAGTCCGGCGTCATGCGCGATATCGGCGACAAGGAAACAGTCCTGGGGATCCCCGCCCAACCCGACAAGCAGACCAAGCGGCAGTGGATCGCAGCACAGCAGCTCCCCGAAATGATCAAGCGCCTGCGTGACTTGGAAAAACAGGTGGCGGAACTCACCGCCAAGGTGACGCCGTCTCTGGACTGACGGCGAGCCTTCGCTCGGAGCGCGGCCTTCCAGGCCGCAGCGGTGACGAGGTTTGGACGTAAGCGAATCCGCTGGGCCGTTGGAGCCGCTGCGGTCCAGAGGACCGCGCTCCTCGATCGGCTGCATTCGTTCGCAGCTGAGTTCTCCGCGACTCCGGGCTGGCCGATCGTGGTGTCCCGTGAAACGTTTCCGACGGCTTCGATCCTCGACGAGCCAGAGATCCCATGCTGTTCAATCGATTCAGGCAGATCGGCCGCGCGGTGGAACACGTCCAGCGCTACCGGACCATCATCGGCGTGTTCCTAAAATACGGCTATGAGGACCTCGTGCGCCGGCTCCCGCTGCCCAGCGCGTTGAGGTGGTCGTTCCAGAGGATCCGTTTCCAGCAGCAGGAGATCGCACTGCTCACGCCGCACGAACGGCTCCGCCGGGCCTTCGAGGAACTCGGCCCCACGTTCATCAAGCTCGGCCAACTCCTTTCGACCCGTTCACATCTGCTTCCGAAGCCGTTGATCGACGAACTCGCCAAACTCCACGACCAGGTTCCGCCCATTCCCTTCACCGAGGTCCGCGCGGCCATCGAGCGTGAACTGAAAGCCCCGCTCTCGGCGAACTTCATCGTCGTCGACGAGGTCCCGCTGGGATCCGCGTCCATCGCCCAGGTTCATTCGGCCATCCTCGCGGCCGGCCACCGCGTGGTCATCAAGGTCCAGCGGCCCGACATCGACAAGATCGTGCGGGTCGATCTCCAGATCATTGCGCAGATCGCCGGACTGCTGGAGAACCACGTCGAGGGCTGGAAGGTCCATCGGCCGACCGCCGTCGTCGCCGAGTTCGCCAAGCGCCTGGAGGAGGAGCTCGATTTCCGCACCGAGGCCACCCACCTCGAACGCTTCGCCCACCAGTTCGCGAACGAACCGACACTCCATGTCCCCAAGGTGTTCCGCGAAACATCGACCCAGCGCATCCTGACGATGGAACGCATCGAGGGCACCAAAGCTTCGGACATGGACGCGCTCGAAGCCGCGGAATTGAACCGGAAGGAGATCGCCACCCGCATCGCGGACCTCGTGATGAAGCAGATCTTCGTGCACGGCTTCTTCCACGCCGACCCGCATCCGGGGAACATCCACATCCTTCCGGGCAACGTGATCTGCTTCCTCGACTTCGGCATGATGGGCTTCCTCGACCAGCGCACGCGCGAGGTCTTCGCCGACCTGATCACCGGAATCGCCGTGCGCGATGAAGCGGCTGTCTCCAGCGCGCTGCTGAAACTCTCGGACGCCGAACTCGATCCGCCCAAGGCCGGCTTGGAGGCCGACATCTCGGAGTTCATGCACCAGAACTTCTACCGGCCGATGGGCGAAATGGTCTTCGGCAAGCTGGTCAACCACCTGTTCCGACTGACCGGCAAACACAACCTGACGATGCCGGCCGACCTCTTCACCATGATGAAGGCGCTCAGCCTCATGGAGAATCTCGTCAGCCGGCTGGCGCCTTCGCACGACCTGATCGAGCAGGCCAAACCGTTCCTTCGCGAAGTCCACATCAACCGTGTCCGCCCCAAACGCCTGCTGCGCCAACTCCTCTCCTTCGGCGGCGATGCTTCGAGCTTTCTCAAGGAACTCCCGATGGAGATCCGGCGCACTCTGGCCACGCTCAAAGGCGGCAAAGGCAAGATCACCTTCCGGCACGAAGGCTTGGAGCCTCTCGACAACACGCTGGAGCGCGCAAGCAACCGGCTTTCCTTCGCGCTGGTGCTGGCGGCGTTGCTGATCGCGTCGTCGCTCGTCATCCACGCCGGCATTCCACCCAAGTGGCACGACGTGCCCGTGCTTGGACTGATCGGCTACGTGTTCTCCGGCTTCATGGGCTTCTGGCTCCTGATCTCGATCATCCGGCATGGGCGGATGTAGTTGAAGAGCTCGAACGTCGATGAAAGTGCCTCGAAAATTTCTCCCGAAAGGCGAACGAAGCTTGCAGCTGTGGTTGTTGCTTCTGTTGCTTCTGTTGCTTGAGACGGCTGCTTCCTATCCGGGTATTTTGCCGACAGTCAGAAACACCAGAAGCATAGAATGGCAATTGGGCTTTGGACTGTTGCTGAGTTCGCTGACGGTTTTTTGGGTCTGGAACCTCGTAAATACAGTAGTCCAACTTCGCAACCAAACGAAGCCACTTCAGGCGTCGCTTGGAATCTTCCCGTTCGTATGCGCCAGCTGGCTCCTCGGGCTGCTATGGTTGACTTTTGTTCAGATCGTTCGCAGAAGCAATTGAGCCCAGTCGAAACAAAGATGATCGACCAGGGCGAACCTGTCCGGCTCATCGTTCGCATCTGCTGAAGCAGTGCAAGGCCAAGCCACCCAAGCAGTGACCCAAAAAACCCTCTTGGCAACGGCCGCCAAATCCGCTCTCTTCCTCCTCCGCTTCGGCAAGTGCGCGGTTAGCTCAGTGGTAGAGCATTACCTTGACACGGTAGGGGTCGCAGGTTCGAACCCTGCATCGCGCACCATTCTTCCTCTCCACAACGGAGAACCTTCCCGGATCAGATCGCTTTCTTGGTTGCGGCCTTGGGCTTGGTTTTGACCGTCTTCCAAATGTCCACCGGAACGGTGTTCGTTTGGTTCGCTCCAGCCTACGGAATCGCGGAAAACCGCCAGCTTCCCACTGCTCTGCCGGATGACGACCGATCCATCGATGGAGTGGCGCACGATCGCTTCACGCACCGGCTTCCCGGTCTTGCCGCGGAGGACGGGCAGGAAGCGGACGTAAGGCCCGGCACCGTAGCGACCCCGGAGACGCCGACGCAATGCCGGGGTCGCGGGTCCCGGACCCAAACCAACGTTGCCCGTCGCGCACGGGCCTGCTACCAGCCCTGCAGTCCACCGCCCATGAAACCATTCCCCATCACGTTCGTTGCCCTCTTCTTCCTGTCGGCAGTCGCAATCCACGCCGCGGATTCCAAACCGGCGGCGACCGGGGAGCCCCTTGTCTACAAGAGCGTCGAAGGACGGGACCTGAAGCTGTTCATCGACAAACCCGCTGGTTGGAAAGCGACCGACAAACGCGCGGCCGTCGTCTTCTACTTCGGCGGCGGTTGGGTGGGAGGGACCCCGACGCAGTTCGTGAAGCAGAGCGAGTATCTCGCCACGCGCGGCCTCGTCGGCATCCGGGTGGAATACCGGACGATCCCGAAAGGCGACAAGGGCCCGCCCACGATTCCGTGCAACGACGCCAAGTCCGCGATGCGCTACGTCCGCGCCCACGCCACCGACCTTGGAGTGGACCCTCAACGCATCGCGGCGGCGGGCGGTTCCGCGGGTGGCCATCTCGCGGCCTTCACCGCGCTCGTCCCCGGCATCGACGATCCGAAGGATGACCTGAAGGTTTCCTGCAAACCGAACGCCTTGGTTCTCTTCAATCCCGTCTTCAACAACGGACCCGGCCAGTGGGGCCATGATCGCGTCGGCGACCGCTACCTGGAATTCTCCCCGACCCATCACGTCACCAAGGACGCGCCGCCCACGATCGCGTTCCTGGGCGACAAGGACGCGCTGATTCCCGTGTCCGTCCTGCGCGACTTCGAGGCCTCGATGAAGCGGGCCGGCGCGCGCTGCGACGCGCATGTCTATGTCGGAGCCGCTCACGGCTTCTTCAATCGCGACACGGGAACCAACCGTTGGTTCACCGAGACGCTCACGGCTACGGACAAGTTCCTCACCTCGCTCGGCTGGCTGAAGGGCGAACCCACCCTCGGCGCTTCCAAACCCTGAGTCGTAACTGGGCCTGAACCACAACCGGCGAGAACGTCGTTGCCCTCGGTCCGCTCCGCTGTTACCAGCCCTCCAGATTTTCCGGATATGAAACCATTCTCCGCTCTCCTCCTTGCCGTTTTGACAACTGGCTCGATCGCCAACGCCGCGTCGGCACCGAGCTATGCCGACCAGATCAAGGCCATCCGGGCCGTCGGCCCCGAAGGCAAAGGCAACGCGGAGGCAACGGCCGCATGGAAGAAACTGTCGTCGGCCAACGCCGCGTCGCTGACGACGATCTTGGCCGCGATGGACGGGGCGAACGATCTCGCCTTGAACTGGCTCCGGTCCGCCGTCGACACGGTCGCGGGCCGCGAAGAGGCCGCCGGCCGGAAACTTCCCGTCGCCGATCTGAAGAAGTTTCTCGCCGACACGTCGCACCATCCGCGCGCGCGGCGCCTGGCCTATGAGTTGATCGCCAAGGCCGATCCCGCCAGCGCCGCCAGCCTTCTCCCCACCCTTCGCGAAGATCCCAGCACCGAACTTCGGCGCGAGGCGATCCAGCAGCTCATCGACCAGGCCACGGCGCTGACCAAGGCGGGGAACACGAACGGCGCCGTGCCGGTTTTCCAATCGGCCCTGCGGCTTGCGCGGGATGTCGACCAGGTCGATTCGATCGCCAAGGAACTCAAGACCGCAGGCCAGACCGTGGATCTGCCCGCCGTCTTCGGCTGGCTGACGGACTGGATGGCGATCGGCCCATTCGACAACACGGGCCGCGCCGGGTTCGCCACGGTGTTTCCGCCGGAGCAGTCGATCGACCCGAACGCGGAGCTCGACGGTAAGACGGGCAAGGCCCGCTGGGTGGAACTGAAGACGAAGGACGACTACGGCATCGTCGATCTAAACAAACCGTTCGGCGACCTCAAGGAAGTGACCGGCTACGCCACGACCACCTTCCATTCGGACAAGGCGAAGAAAGTGGAGCTCCGGCTCGGCTCGCAGAACGGCTGGAAGATCTGGCTCAACGGCAAGGAGCTCTTCGGCCGGGACGAATACCACCGCAACATGGAGATCGACCAATACCGCGTCGCCGCCGACCTCAAGGCCGGCCCGAACGTCATCCTCGTGAAGGTCTGCCAGAACGAGCAGAAGGAGGAGTGGACCAAGAACTGGAACTTCCAGCTCCGTGTGACCGACGCCATCGGAACACCCATCGCGCAGGCGAAACCCTGAACCCGACTTTCTCCGCACCGCCATGAAACTCCTGACCTACGCCCTGTTCCTCGCCGGTTCGCTCCAATTGACGGCCGCTGACTGGCCCCAGTTCCGCGGTGCTGCGGCCAACGCCCTCGGCGGCGACGCCGGCCTTCCGTCCAAGCTCGACGTGAAGAACATCACCTGGGCGATCGATCTTCCCGGGCGCGGCTTGAGCAGCCCCATCATCGTGGGCGACCGCCTCTTCGTGACCTGCTCCAGCGGGCCGAAACAGGAACGCCTGCACGTGATCTGCCTCAACGCCCTCAGCGGAGCGAAGCTCTGGGAGCGCCAATTCTGGGCCACTGGCCGGACGATCGCCCATGAGAAGACCTGCGTGGCCGCACCGACGCCCGCCAGCGACGGCAGACACGTCTTCGCCGTCTTCTCGTCCAACGATCTCGTCTGCCTCGACCTCGACGGAAACCTCCAGTGGCTCCGCGGTTTGATGAGCGATTATCCCAACGCCGGAAACAGCTTGGGGATGTCGTCCTCGCTCATCGTCGCGGACGGCGCGCTCGTCGTCATGTCGGAGAACGACAGCGACTCCTTCACCGCCGGCATCGACGTGAAGACGGGCGTGAACCGCTGGAAGCTCGAACGGCCCAAGATGGCCAACTGGACTTCGCCGGCCTTGATCAAATCGGCCTCCGGCGCCACGCAGGTCCTGATC
>JAYUUX010000692.1:0-1825 GCA_043754645.1 Verrucomicrobiales bacterium
GTCCGAGTAGCCGACCTGGCGGGCGATCTCCTTCATCGAATCGTCCGTCTCGACCAGCCGCCGCTTGGCCTGGTTGATCCGCTCTCGTCGCAGCCAGTCGATCGGACTGGTGCCCAGTGCGGCACGAAAGGTCCGGATGAAATGAGAGGGGCTCATGCCCGCCATGCCTGCGAGTTCGGCCACGCGCCACGGCCGCTCGAAGGAGCTCCGCATCTGTTCAAGCGGTCGGCGGAGCAGGGCCGGAAGGTTCTGCGGCAGCGGACTGTCCCCGGGTCCGCGGCTGCGGGCGCGGAAGCAGAGCGCGATGAGCTGGGCGGCTTCCGCATGGATGGCCGCCAACGCTTCCGGCGAGGATTGGGCCATGGTCGCGAAGATCCGGCGGAAGCAGTCAGCCGCCGGCTTGGCCGGCAATCCCAGAGGCAACGGGCCGGCTGATAGCATTTTACAAATGCGGTCTAGCCCGGGGCCTTCCATCCTCAGCCAGAAGACCTCCCACGGATCCCGTTCGTCCGCGCGGTATTCGTGCGGCCTGGAGCAGTCGATCCAGAGCAGTTCTCCGGCCCGGACGGGTGTATCGCGCCCCCGGACCACGGCATGTCCCACGCCTTCCAGGCAAAGGATCAATTCATGTCCTGGGTAGCGCTCCCGGCTAATGTGGTGTTCCTTCCCGGCGATGACATGCCCGGCCCGGAGCACGGTGTAGAAGACACGCGCATGGGGCCCCGTCGGGGTGTAGTGGAGCGAGACGGGGAACCGGTTCTTTTCCCGGATGGCGGACATGGTTGGAAACTACAAGGCTGCCGGTAAAATTGTCCATAGAAGCGCCGAGCCGGATGCGGTTAACTGCATTCACCATGATTCCCCGGAAGCTTTTTCCCCAAAGCGCGGCCGTGTTTGCGACGGCGATGGCCGTTTCCGCCGTGGCTGCCGTAGACGTGTCGAAGCTACCTCCGGCCACCCCGCGCAAGGTGGACTTCGCTGCCGAGATCCTGCCCGTGCTGGGGAAGAGCTGCTTCAACTGCCACGGCGAGAAGAAGCAGGAATCCGGGCTGCGTCTCGATTCGCGCGAAACGCTGCTCAAAGGCGGCGACCATGGCGTGGTCGTGGTCGCCGGCAAGAGCGCGGAAAGTTTGTTGATCCACCTGACGGCCGGCCTGCATCCAGAGATCGCCCAGATGCCGAAGAAGGGCGACAAGCTGACATCCGAACAGATCGGTCTACTCCGCGCATGGATCGACCAGGGCGTCGACTGGCCCGCCCAGGCGACGTCGACCGGCAAGGACGCCAAACAGCATTGGGCCTACACCGCGCCGGTTCGGCCGTCTTTGCCAACCGTGAAGGCGACGAAATGGACCCGCAACGAAGTGGACCGCTTCGTCCTCGCCCGCCTGGAGAAGGAAGGACTCAAACCCTCCGTCGAAGCCGACAAGACCACGTTGATCCGTCGGCTCTATCTGGATCTCCTCGGCCTGCCGCCCACACCGCGGCAGGTGGACGCCTTCCTGGCCGATAAACGTTCCGACGCCTATCCGCGCTTGGTCGAGTCGCTCCTGGCCAGCCCGCACTACGGCGAACGGTGGGCGCGTCATTGGCTCGATGCGGCGCGCTACGCCGACACCGACGGCTACGAGAAGGACAAGACGCGCTTCGTCTGGTTCTACCGCGACTGGGTCATCAACGCCTTCAACCGCGACCTGTCCTACGACCAGTTCGTCATCCAGCAGATCGCGGGCGACCAGCTGCCCAAGGCCGGCCAGGACGAACGCGTCGCGACCGGGTTCCTCCGCAATTCCCAGATCAACGAGGAGGGCGCGATCGATCCCGA
>JAYUUX010000693.1:0-2871 GCA_043754645.1 Verrucomicrobiales bacterium
CGGAGGGAAGCTCGTCTAGCGTTTTTAAGGGCGAGTTAGAGCATGGCACGGCTAAGCAAATCCAATCGCATCGTGATTGTCGTGACAGCGATCGCGACAGTTCCGTCGCTCATCTTGCTCGGACTCGGTTTTCTGGATTGGCTCAAGCCGCCGGACTATTCAGTTAACCCAGACCACGAGCTAAACATCCTGCTGCCCCTGTGGCTGGTCTTTCTCTCGGCTCTATCCGTCTTCTTCTTAGCCTCTTTGGCAGCTGCGGTTTATGATTCGGTGAAGCAACGGTAGAAGCCTTATTCAGGCAGGGATTTCGCCGTGCGGTGGTCGTCAGGTCTACTGGAGGCATTCACGAGGCTGACTTTGCTCTTGGCGCATCTCCGGTGCTTCCTAGTATCTCCTGCGTCGTATGAGACGTCTCGCTTCCATCCTCGTCCTGATCGCGTCCCTCACCGGTGCGTCCGCGGTCCGCGGTGCCGAACTGCTCAACGGCATCAGTGTGATCGTCAACGGCGAGGTCATCACGCTTCAAGACGTCGAGGGTTCGATTGGCCGTTCCGCCAGTCTCCTCGCGAGCCAATACGCCGGGCAGCCGCAGGTCTTTCAGCAAAAGCTGGGTGAGCTTCGCGCCGCGCGTGTCGCCGAATTGGTTGAAAACCAGCTGATCCTCGCCGAGTTCAGGGAGCTTGGTTACAACTTCCCCGACAGCATCATCGACGACGTCCTTCGCGACCGCATCCGTGAACGCTTCGGCGACCGCGTCCGGTTCACCCAGACGCTGAAGGCGCAGGGCACGACGTTTGAGCAGTATCGCAAGGACACGAAGGAGCAGATGATCGTGGAGCAGCTCCGCTACAAGAACATCAACCCGAACAAGCTCGTCGTCTCCCCGGCCCGGATGGAGGCCTTCTACAGGGAGAACCTGAAGACCTACCAACTGGGGGACCAGGTGAAGCTCCGCCTCATCACGATCAACCAGCCTCCAGGCGCGTCGAAGGGAACGGCCGTGAAGATCGCCGGCGAAGTCCTCGCCAAGATCAAGGACGGCGCCTCTTTCGCCGAGATGGCGACGGTCTATTCGGACGGCTCCGCGAAGGCTTCGGGCGGCGATCGTGGATGGGTCGAACGTTCGTTCCTGAAGAAGGAATTGTCCGACGTCGCCTTCAGCCTCAAGGCCGGACAAATCAGCGGCGTGGTCGAACAGCCCGAGGGCGCCTACATCATGCTGGTCGAAGAGGTCCGCATTTCCTACACGCGTCCGCTGGAGGAGGTCCGCGACGAGATCGAACGCGAGCTGCGCGGCCTCGAACGCGCGCGCCTGATGAAGAACTGGGTCGACAAGCTCAAGGCCAAGAACTTCGTCCGTTACTTCTGATCGCTTCGAGGGAGGGCGGTGCTGCGGCTCCGAATCAAGCCCCCCGGACTTCCGGATCCGGATTCACGACCGGCCTACGAACTCGCGCTGGTATATCGTCGTAGCGAGATGCGCCAGACCGCTTCCGACGCCGCCATGGCCAAGACGGCCATGGCCACCAGCAGCAGCGGTTCATAGGGGGAACGCATCTTGTCGATGAGCACCTTCACCGGAACGTTCGCCACGAGGATCATGGGCAGCACGAAGGTGAATACGTTCTTGAACCAACCCGCGCGGAACGCCGAGTCCGGCAGGCGCGAGATGTTGAAGAGGTTGTAGTAGCCCCAGACGATTCCCTGTGCCTTCACCGTCCAGAAGCTCGCCGTCGCCAGCAGGAACATGAGCGCGTAGTGGATGAAGATCGCCGTCACGCCGAGGAACGCCGCGCCGGCCACTTGGCCCCACGTCGGTGACAAGCCGAGCTGCATGCCCGCATAGACCATCACGCCCACGGCCGACCCGGCGTTGACGAACGCGCCGAGGTCCACCTGCCGGAGCGAAACGAGAAAGCGCGTATTGATCGGCATGAGCATCATGAAGTCCATTTTCCCCGTGCGGACCAGCTCCGAGAGGTTCGAGCAGTTCACGAGGAAGAACGCCTGGAAGACCTGCTGGATGCAGTGCCCTGCGCCGATGAGCATGACGACCTGCCACTTGGTCCAGTCGCCGATGCGGTCCGTGTGGAGGTAAAGCACCCCGACGAACCCGAGCTGCAGAACGAACCAAAGGCCCTCGACCACGATCCACAGGAGGAAGTTCGCCTTGAAGCCCATCTCGCGGATGATCGAGTTCCGCCACAGCGCGAGGTAGACGCTGAGGTAACGACGCAGGTTGGAGGGGCGCGTTGGCATTCGGGGTTACCCTCCAACGGCGGAGTATTTCTTGATCCCACGGCTCCAGACGAACCGCGCGATGCCGTAGAACGCCACGGTCCAGAAGGCCTGGATCACCAGGCCGCGCGTCAACGCGTCACCGGTTGTCTGGCCGAGGTAGATGCTGACCGGGAAGAAGAGCTGGTAGGGAAACGGCGTCAGCTCCAGCACGCGTTGCACGAGCGGCGGCAGGATATTGAGCGGGAAGAGATGGCCGCCCGCGATGTATTCGAAGGCGAAGACGATGAAGATGAAGGTGCTCACCTCCAGGACCCAGAACGCGAGCAGCGCCATCGTGTAGGACATGAGGAATTGCAGCAGCGCCGTCATCACCATCGAAAGCAGAAACCAGCCGAACGTCGCCGCGTCGGACGGCACCACGAAGTAGGCCCGCAGCGACCAGATGAACAGCCCCACGGGGACGATGGCCACCAGCATGTAGATCAGCCGCCCGCTGAGAAACAGGCAGAACCGGTAGGCGAGGTAGTCGATGGGTTTGAGGAGGAATTGGCTGATGTTGCCGTCCTTGATGTCCGCCGCGATCTGCCAGTCGTCCTCGTTCACCGCCGTCAATGCGTCCACCACCGTGAC
>JAYUUX010000694.1:0-2151 GCA_043754645.1 Verrucomicrobiales bacterium
CCGCGGAGGTGCAGGGGCTCCTCCGACAAATCCGGTGCTGCATCCGTGTTCTCCATGATCAACCGGGGTTTCGACGCTTGCTCCGCCGAATCACTGCCGGCGCCTTGATAGGAGTGAATGCAAAAACTGACAAGAAGCCGTTTCGCCGGAACGACGAACCTGCGGCGGTTGGCCCGTGGGTGCCAAATTGCCCTTGTTTCGTCCACCGAAGGCAGAACACCTTCCGCCATGCCCCAGAACGTTTCATCCCGAGGTCCGCGCGCCGTGCTTTTGGCGGGCCTGGTCAGAATCGCGCTTGTCTCCCAAAGCCACGCCGCCACGGCCGACCCAACCGCCAAGCCCGACCTCAACCGCTTCACGCCGGTCGTGCTCGCGCAGGGTTCGCTCGACGAACCGATGGTGTTCGAGGTCCTGAAGGACGGACGCGTCTACATCGCCGAGCGGAAAGGCGCGCTCAAGGTCTACGACCCGAAGATCCCCGGCGTGAAGACGGTCGGTTTCCTCGCGGTGAACACCAGGGGCAACAACGAACAGGGGTTCGCCGGCATGACGGTGGATCCGAAGTTCGCGGAAAACGGCCGGGTCTACCTGTTCTACTACCATCCGACCGCGGCCAAGGCCGTCATCAGCCGCTGGGAAGTCCGCAACGACGTGCTCGTGGCCAACTCCGAGAAGGTCATGCTGGAGTTCCCCGCGCAACGCGAGACCTGCTGCCACACGGGAGGCGGCATGACGTGGGACGGCGACGGCAACCTCTACATCACCATCGGCAACAACACGGGCAACAACCTCCCGGCCCACACCGACGAGCGGCCCGGCCGTTCGAGCTGGGACGACCAGCGCGGCGCGTCCAACACCGACAGCCTCGAAGGCAAGATCCTCCGCATCCACCCGGAACCCGACGGCTCCTACACCATTCCCAAGGGCAACCTCTTCCCGCCCGGAACGGCCAAGACCCGTCCCGAGATCTACACCATGGGCCATCGCAACGCCTGGCGTGTGTCCGTGGACAGCAAGTCCGGCTACGTCTACTGGGGCGAGGTCGGCCCCGACGCCCAGAACGACACCGAGATCGGTCCCCGGGGCTATGACGAATTGAACCAGGCCCGCGGCGCCGGATTCTTCGGCTGGCCCTACTTCGTGGGTGAGTCCGCCTTTCCCCATTACGACTACGCCGCCAAGAAACCCGGCGAGAAGAAGGACCCGCGCAAGCCGACCAACACCTCCCCGAACAATACCGGCCTGACCGAACTTCCTCCGCTCGCCCCGTCCTTCATCTATTATCCCTACGCCGTTTCGGACAAGTTCCCGGAATTGGGCACGGGTGGCCGGTCCGCAACGGGCGGACCGATCTACCACCGCTCGGACTTCAAGGACCCCAAACGTCCCTGGCCCGCCTACTTCGAGGGCAAATGGATCGCCACCGACCTTTCACGGCGTTGGATCATGCTGATATCGATGAAGGAAAACGGGGACTACAAGTCCATGGAGCGATTCATGGCCGGCTACCGGCCGGTCGAGCCGATCGACATGAAATTCGGACCCGACGGTGATCTCTACGTGCTCGAATACGGCGGCCGCTGGTTCCAGGCCAGCCCCGAGGCCAAACTCGTCCGCATCGAATACGAGGGCGGCAACCGCAAACCCGTCGTCTCGATCGCATCGAACAAGACCGGCGGAGTTCCCCCCTTCGACGTGAAGCTGACATCGGACGGCACCGCCGATCCGGACGGCGACAAACTGAACTACCGGTGGGAGATCTTCGAAGCCGGTCGCGACGCACGGGTTTTCAACAGCCCCAATCCCGACGTCCGCCTCGAGGGCGTCGGCTCCGTCGTCGCGCGCCTCACGGTGACCGATCCCGCAGGAGCCAGCGACAGCAAGACCGTCGGCATCATTTCCGGAAACGAACCGCCCCGCGTCTCGCTCAAGCTGACGGGAAACTCGACCTTCTTCTTCCCCAACCAACCCCTCCCCTACTCCGTCGATGTGGCCGACACGGAAGACGGCACGCTGGCCGGCGGCAAGATCCCGGCGGACCGCGTTTCCCTGAGCATCGACTACGCGGCCCAGGGATTCGACGTGTCAAAACTCAAGGACCTCGCCCGTGGCGACGCCGCGGCCGCGCGATTCCCGGTGGCCCAGGCGCTC
>JAYUUX010000695.1:0-7306 GCA_043754645.1 Verrucomicrobiales bacterium
GCCGCTGCGGCCTGGAAGGCCGCGCTCCGAAGACGGCTTTGCAGGAGCCTTCGCCCTGCCTCAACAGCAGTTCGGCAATCCCTGGCAGCTTCTCGATGCGTTGATGTCGCGGTTCGAGTTGTTGGACGAGATGGACCTGCCGTTTCCGCTCGGCGGCTGCTTTGGCTACTGGGGTTACGACCTGAAAAATTTTGTCGAACCGAAGCTGCCCCGGAAGGCGGTCAACGATCTGGAGCTGCCGGATTGCCATGTGGGGTTCTACGGAAGCTTGGTCGCCTTCGATCATCGCGCGGACAAGGTTTGGATCGTGGCCACGGGGCTTGAAGCCGACGGCTCACGCAATGAAGCCAAGGCCAAGTCGGAGCTGGAGTTCTGGGCGAAGTTTTTGAAGTCGGAGACGACGGAGAATCCGCCTCCCCACGTCGGCGGCTACGCATCCGGGATCCGGAATCAGGAATCCGGTATCCGTTCCAATCTCTCCCGCGACTCGTTCATCGAACGCGTGCGCCGTTCGCAGGCCTACATCCGCACCGGCGACATCTACCAGGTGAACCTGTCCCAACGCTTCAGCGCGCCATGGAGCGGCACCGGCTGGGAGTTCCACGAGCGACTGACCGAGGCTTCGCCCGCACCGTTCAGCGCGTTTCTCGACTGTGGAGAATTCCAGGTCGCGTCGTCGTCGCCGGAATTGTTCCTGCGTCTGAGCGGTGCGCACATCCTCACCCGGCCCATCAAAGGAACGCGTCCCCGCAGCGCCGATCCGGAGCGCGACGCGCAGTTGACCTATGAACTCCAGACCAGCGCCAAGGAAATGGCCGAGCTGGTCATGATCACCGACCTGCTGCGGAACGATCTCGGACGCGTCTGCGAATACGGTTCCGTGCAGGTGCCGGAGCTGGTGCGGCTGGAACGCTACGCCCATGTGCAGCATCTCGTCTCGACCGTCGAGGGACGGCTGCGGCCGGACATGACGCACTTCGCCGCCTTCGCGAGTTGTTTCCCCGGCGGCAGCATCACCGGCGCGCCGAAGATCCGGGCCATGGAGATCATCGACGAACTGGAGCCGGTGACGCGCGGGCCGTATTGCGGGGCCATCGGCTATCTCGGCTTCAACCGCGAAAGCCAGCTTAGCATCGCCATCCGCACGGCCGTGGTGAAGGAGGGCGAGGCGCACTTCCACGCCGGAGCCGGCATCGTGGCCGACAGCGTGGCGGAAGCCGAATTCGACGAGACGCTGGCCAAGGCGGCGGGTTACTTCGCGACCGTGGGCCGCGCCTCCAATCCCGCTCCGACCGGGGGCTAGTCGCCGGACTCCGCCGGGGCTTGCGCGGCGGCCGCCTTTCTCGCCGCCTTCTCCGCCGCGAGGGTCCGGTCGATCACGGCAAGCAGCTCCGAGCGGCCGTCCCGTTGCGACGCGGAACAGGAGTAGGTGTCCGGCATCGCCTCGAACCATCCGGCGATCAGGTCCTTGAACGCCTGGATGTTGTTCCGGACCTTGGTGGCCGAAACTTTGTCCGTCTTCGTGAAAACGAGGACGAACGGCACGGCGTTGTCCGCCAGCCATTCGATGAACTCGAGGTCGATCTTCTGGGCGGGAATGCTCGAGTCGATGAGCGAGAAGACGCAGGCGAGGTTGGGACGTTCCTTCAGATACTCCGACACGGCCGCGTTGAACCGGGCCTTGTCCTGCCGCGCGACCTGGGCGAAGCCATACCCCGGCAGATCCACCAGCCGCCATTGCCGGTTCACCTGGAAGAAATTAATCAGCTTCGTGTGTCCCGGCGTGGCCGACACCCGGGCGAGCGCGCGTTTTCCCGAGAGCATGTTCAGCAGCGAGGACTTGCCCACGTTGGACCGGCCGATGAAGGCGAACTCCAGCAGGTCATCCTCCGGGCAGGTCGCCAGGTCGGGGTTGCTGCACTCGAACTCGATGGAAGAAATTTGCATGGTTGGTAAAAAGCTTTGGCAGTGTTGCCGGAAAACCGGACCCCCGCACACGCCAAACTTCCAGGAGTTCGGCTCCACGTGTCCCGTGCCCCTGCGGCGGGACAAGTCGCCGCCGCGAACGCCCATTGCCCGCCGCCGCGCGTGTCCCTAGGGTCCTCACATGACCCCCCTCCGCCTGAAATCCGGCTTCGCCGTTCGCGCGCTCGCCTGCGTGCTGGGTGTTTCCCTTGCATCGGTTGGCTTCGGCGCCGACTCGACCAGCTCCGCCAAGGACTGGCCGCAGTTCCGGGGCCCCGGCGCACTCGGGCGCAGCGAGACGAAGGGTGTTCCGCTCACCTGGAGCGATGAGCAGAACGTCGTCTGGAAGACGCCTCTGCCCGGACCTGGCGCGTCCAGCCCGATCACCCTCGGCAAGCGCATCTTCCTCACCTGCCACACCGGCTACGCCACCTCCCCGGCGGAACCGGGCGACCTGAGCAAGCTTCAGCGCCATCTCCTTTGCCTGAACCTCGCGGACGGCAAACTCCTCTGGAACACACCCGTCCCCGCCGATCTCCCCGAGCAGGAACGCATCCGCGAGGACCACGGCTACGCCTCGAGCACGCCCGTCGCGGACGGCGAGCGCGTCTATGCGTTCTTCGGCAAGACCGGCGTGTTCGCCTTCGATCATGACGGCAAACAGCTTTGGAAGGCCAACGTCGGCACCACGCTCAACGGCTGGGGCTCGGCCACGCCGCTCGCGCTGCACGGCAACCTCGTCATCGTGAATGCCAGCATCGAGAGCGAGTCCCTCGTCGCGCTCGACAAGCGCACCGGCAAGGAAGTGTGGCGCGCCGGCGGCATCAAGGAGTCGTGGCACGCGCCGGTGTTCGTCAACGCGCCGGACGGCAAACCCGAAGTCGTCGTCGCCATGATCCGCAAGGTGGCCGCCTTCGATCCCGCGACGGGTGCCGCGCTCTGGCACTGCGACACGGGCATCAACTGGTATATGTGCCCCACGCCCGTGACGGAGAACGGCGTCGTCTACTCGATCGGCGGGCGCAATCCGAACGGCGGCCTCGCCGTCCGCGCTGGCGGACGCGGCGATGTCACCGCCAGCCATGTCGCGTGGAAGGTCGGCAAGGGGTCCAACGTTCCCTCGCCGATCCTGCACGGGGGATATCTTTGGTTCGCGCACGAGAACCTCGGCGTCGTCTATTGCGTGGACGCCAAGTCGGGCGAAGTCGTCTTCGAGGAACGCCTCGATCCGTCGCCGGGCCAGATCTACGCCTCCCCGGTGCTCGCTGGCGGGCGCATCTACTTCACCGGCCGCGGTGGACGCACGGTCGTCATCGCCGCACGGCCGAAGTTCGAGCAAGTTGCCGTCAACACCCTTGAGAACAACCGGGGTGTGTTCAACTCCAGTCCCGCGGTCTCCGGCGACCGCCTGCTCCTGCGCTCCAACCGCGCGCTCTATTGCCTCGGGCAGTGAGCCGCTCGCCACGCGGGATGGCCTTGAAGTTCTCGAGGCAACGCTTGGCAGTCTCCATCAGCGAAAAGCTGCTGCCCTCCTGTTCGATCAGGCCGTGCTCCGCTCCGCCAACCGTTTCGGCCAAGTCCGGCAGCTCCTTCCTCCGCCCGCTGCCTTCGCCCAAAAGCATCCGACAGTTCCTCCGAGGATCGCACGACCAATCCTCCAGGTGATGGCTCTTGATGCGTCCGTCATCGGCCCGGATGAAGGCCAACGGATCGTCCCGGGCGGTGAGGCACGTAGCGGCGTTCCGCTTCGTGGCCGCATCCCGACTCCATCGTTCCGGCTACCCCATGTTCGTTCGGGCGAACTCCGGAGGCGCATCCAGATATCAGCCGGTGGGGCGAGCTACCGGCTATCTTCACGAGGACAACGCCCCGCGGGAACGGAGGAGGAGGCGGCTGCATCTGTCGCCCGCACTTTCACGCCAAACTTTCCTTGAAGATGCCGCCTCTTCGACGCATCCAACTCCCTCCCCCAGTTTGACCGAAAAAAGTGCCTCGCAACTTTCCGGTCGAGCGGGGGTTACAACGGAGCATCCCATGAGCGAACCCAAATCCAAGGTCACGGCCGTCCTCGGCGCAATGGCGGTCCTATTGGCGGCAATGGTCGGACTCCAGATCTATGGGATCTGGGGCCGCAAACCGGAATCCAACCCTCCGCCAGTTGCCGCAGATGCGTCCGTCCAACCTTTGCCTGCCGTCACTCCAGCCTCGCCGGGCACGAACAACTGGGTCTTAGCCGTCGTGGAAAAGACCAATCGCCCCGTCGGCCACCCGCTGGCCGCCGCGACCAACGTCGTCCTCCGCGGCACGGCTCCGGATGGGACCATGGCCACGATCGCATCGGCGGCGGTGCCTCCGCCGGTGGCCAACTCTGTCAGCGTTCTCGCCGGGGCCTACTCGGTCAAAACGGGTTCGGCCAACCTTGTCGGATCGGTTTTCCTCCAGGGCACGCCTCCTCCTCCGGCGCAGCAGCCCATGAAGGAAAGGATATGCGGCAACGCGGAGCCCTATGTCATCAAGAGCCGCCAATATGTCGTCGGCACGAATGGCGGTTTGGCCGACGTCTTCGTCTACATCAAGTCCGGGACGGGTTTAGAGGGACGCACTTTCGATCCGCCGTCGGACAAGCCGCTGCTCGACCAGATTCTCTGCGAATACCATCCCTACGCCCTAGGGGTCATGGCCGGACAGACCTTCACCGTTCGCAATTCGGACCCGGTGCTGCACAACATCAACTCGACCCGGGCGAAGAACAACCAGGGGAAGAATTTCGCCCAGACGGCCCAAGGCCAGGTTAACCCGATGAGCTTCGCAAACCCCGAAGTGGCCATCCAGTTCCGCTGCGACGTGCATCCTTGGATGCTGGCTTGGGTCGGTGTGTTTCCGAATCCGTTCTTCGCGGTCACCGACGGGTCCGGTCGCTTCGCGATCAATGGACTTCCGACAGGACGCTACCAACTCGTCGCCTACCATCCCAAGAGCCACGGCGTCTCGGAAGGCATAGTCACGGAGATCGAGATCAGGGATGGCCAAGTGACCTCGAAGGATTTTGCGATCGAAGTTCCTGCCAAGTGAGCCGCGGCTCGCGGAAGTGTGCCCGGAAAAGCCGTTGAATAGGTTGAGGTTGGAAGCTATCGAAAAAGAAGCCGCGCATCCGGCGAGTTCTCACGCCACCGGCTGCGCTGGCCGAAAGGAATCCTATGAATCTCGTAATCGCAGGGATCGCACTCCTCACCCTTGTCAGCATTTCCCCCGGCGATGCCGCGGAACCGAACTTGGTCGGAATGGTTCGCCTCACCGGCACTCCTCCTGGCTCGGCCTCGGGGGACGGTGTGCTGAGGAAAGACTATGTTGTTTCGGTCGAAGGAGGGCTTGCCGGCGTCTTCGTCTACGTGAAGTCGGGGACCGGAGTGGATGGCGTCCGTTTCGAACCGCCCAAGGTGAAACCTGTTCTTCAGCGACGGTCGACCGGGTTCGAGCCCCATGACCTAGGCGTCATGGCTGGACAGACATTCACCGTGAAGAACGCGGATGCGTCATTGGACAACGTCAACCTGCAAGGCCGCGCGAATGGCGCGCGGAACATCGGCCTTCCGACCGCGGGTCATACCAGCGATGTCGTGTTCAAGACCCCCGAGCTCGGCATCAGGGTGAGGACAGAAATTCACCCCGGGCAGACGGCAAACGTGGGCGTCTTCTCGAACCCGTTCTTTGCAGTCACCGACGGGTCCGGCCGCTTCGCGATCAGTGGCCTTCCGCCAGGACGCTACCAACTCGTCGTCTACCATCCCAAGAGCCACGGGGCGAACGAGGGCATCGTCACCGAGATTGAGATCACGGGCGGCCAGGTGACCCCGAAGGACTTCACGATTCCAGTTCCGGCGAAATAGTGGGCGATCTAGCTGATCAAGCTAAGCGTATGAGATTCCCGAGCCTTGCCCAGCGATTGGTCCGAACCTTGGTGTTTGGGGTCGTCTTGGTTTCCTGCCGGCTTGCCGTTCAGGGTGCCACGACCAACGTCGTCGGCACCGTGATTCTCAGCGGCACTCCTCCCGCTCCGTTCCAAATGACCATCAAGGAGAACATGTGCGGCAATCCGGAACCCAATGACATCAAGAGCCGACAGTATGTCGTCGGAACGAACGGTGGATTGGCCGATGTCTTCGTCTACATCCGGTCGGGAAGCGGCGTCGACGGACGGGTGTTCGACCCGCCGGCTGGCAATCCGGTGCTCACCCAGATTCGCTGCGAGTATCAGCCCTATGCCCTAGGCGTGATGACTGGACAGGTCTTCACTGTCCGCAACTCGGATCCGGTTCTACACTACGCTCACTTCACCCATCTTTCGAAAGGTGCTGCTAGACCCGGGTGGCCCCGTGCAGGAAAGGATATCTTCATGAGCCTGACGAACTCCAAGGTGGCGATCCAAGTCCGCTGCGACGTTCACGCATGGATGACCGCTTGGGTCGGTGTTTTCTCGAACCCGTTCTTCGCCGTGACGGACGAGTCTGGCCGCTTCGCCATCTCGGGGTTGCCGCCGGGAAGTTATGAGCTGGTTGCCTACCATCCCAAGACCCACGGGAAGACGGAGGGCATCGTCACCAGGATCGAGGTCAAGGCCGGCGAGGTGGTTTCGAAGGACTTCACGATCGAAGTTCCGCCCAAGTGAGTCGGCGGAAGGATTCTGTTCCCAAGGTTGCATCCGACCTGTCCCTGCGGTTCGATCACGGCCCGTTTTGACAAGCCAGCCGTGAACAAGAACTCCGTCATCAAGAAGATCCTCGCCCAGCTCGCCTCCGAGGTGGAGCAGTTCCGCAAGGCCGCCGACGCCGCCCGCGCCGAAGCCACGCACGAGCAGAGCCGTGCCGACAACAAATACGACACGCGCGGCCTTGAAGCCTCCTACCTTGCCCGCGGCCAGTCCAAGCAGGCCGCCGAGGTCGAGCTGGCCATCGAGCAGTTTTCCCAGCTCAGCTCCCGGGCGTTCGGCGCCACCGACCCCATCGACCTCGGCGCCCTCGTGGAGTTGGAAGGGCGCACGGAGAAAGCCCTCTACTTCGTCGGCCCGCGCGCCGGCGGAACCGAAGTCGTCCACGACAAACGCGAGATCCTCGTGATCACGTCGCAGTCGCCGCTTGGAAAGCAGCTCGTGGGCAAGAAGCAGGGCGACAAACTCCAGATCGAGATTGGCGGTCGACGCGATTCCTACAAGGTGCTGTCCGTCGCCTGACAGCCCGTCAAAAACCGCCCGGTCAGGGGAGCGGGCCTACAAGTCCAAGCTGATTCCCGAGGGTTTCTGTAGGCCGCGTGCCCTCACGCGGCGGGGCGCGAAGCTTTTTTGACG
>JAYUUX010000696.1:0-3112 GCA_043754645.1 Verrucomicrobiales bacterium
ATAGGTCAGTGGCGAGAGCGGTGAATCGGGGAAGAAGGCTGGCGGGAGCTTCCAACGAGATAGCCTGTGTTGCGAGGCGTCCGGTGCAGGATAGGTCAATTGAGCGGAGTCTGTGAATCTGCGGAACGCACCAGCGCCGGCCAGATTCCTTGAATTGGCTATCTGCGCAAGATTGAGCTGGCTACTGGAGGCATAGACGGTTCCGTAACGTGCGGTTTCCTTGTCTCCGTTCACATGGGGATGCCCTGTAGCCCATTCGGGGGATTTGTTTTTGCAGAATACCTCGCCGATTTGCAGCCATCCGAAGAGAGCGTGGACCTCCGGCTCATCCGGGATGAAATCCAAAACTCCGTCGACAAACCTAGCTTTCCTGAATCGGCCGAAGAACAGGAAAAGATCGTTCTCTGTCACATCTTGTTTCTCAAGATGACCCAGAGCCGCATTGCACTGGCCAAACAATGGTAGCCAGCCTTTCGGCCTACGACTGACCGAGCTTTCTTCAAGGTCAGGGTCGAAGTGGACCGGCGTTTTGCTCGTAGCCGGTTTGCCTCCTTTGTCCAAGACACCCAGATCGGCAACCAGTTTGCCGAGGTTGCGGCCATTTACAGTCACCTCCCCATAAGTTCGCCTTTCGTTGCCTCCTGGAATCGGGATCGAGACCGGAACCCATCCATCTTTGGTTTTGATCAAAGGACTAGGACGCTTCCCTGTCCCGCCGTCGATACCCTTGCGGCTAAGAATGATTTTCATAGGGACTCACCGTTGATCTACTTCCCGGGCCAGGCACCCACCGCGCCCTTGCCGGGCGCTTTGGCGATGGGTTCGGCAGTGGGGTCGCTCAGTGATAGCAGGACGGCTTCGGCCCGTTTGGGGTCGCCGTCGGCGAGGTGCTTCATGGCCTCGCGGAAGGCGTTGAGGCGGAAGTCGGCGTCGCCGGTTCCACGGTCCACGCGGTCGAGGAAGGCGGCCAGCTCGATGAGCTTGCAGCGGGCGTCCATGAAGTAGAGGTCGAGGACTTGGTGACGGGTCATAGGAATGTTCAGGAGGCTACGCCGCCGGGGGCGATTCGACAACGCTGGAGGAAGGCGTGCCGGTTGATCCGGCACTTTTCCCGAATGTTTGTTGCGCCCTTGCGTCAGAGGCCGGTAGAAGCGATTCGTTTTAAATCCATGAAAACACTTTTGACCACCGTTACCGCGCTCGTCCTGGCCGTCGGCTTCGCCCACGCCGCAGACGAGGCCAAGCCCGATCTTGGCAAACTCCCCAAGGCCGCCGACAAGGCCGGCCTGACCTACGAGAAGGACATGAAGGCGCTCTTCGAGAAGTCCTGCCTCAAGTGCCACAGCGGCGAGAAGCCCAAGGGCAAATACTCGATGGAGAGCCTCGAGGCCCTGATCAAGGGTGGCAAGGAAGGCAAGGGCGTCGTGCCCGGCAAGAGCACCGAGAGCCCTGTGCTGCTCTACTCGGCCGACGCCGTGGTCGACATGGAGATGCCGCCGACCGACAAGCGCGACAAGTTCCCCGCGCTGACCAAGGACCAGCTCGCGCTCGTCCGCGCCTGGATCGACCAGGGCGCGAAGTAAGCCGGAGCCAAGTCTTCAGAACATTTCGGGCGGCACTGTGACGGTGCCGCCCGTTTTCTGTTCGGCAGAGGAGGAGATTTAACCGCTGACCTTCGCGATGCTAGCGGCTCTTGGGTGACGAGTTTTTCTGTGAGCTGTGGAGCAGCGAAAGAAAGTAGCCCCGGGCGTGAGCCCGGGGTTGGCCGAGCAAGAACAGCAAGCTCCGGAGGAGCGGCAGAGCGGTGTCTATCGCTCCTCCGGAGCTCTTGGCCATTAAAGAAATCCAACCCACAACTCACGCTGTGGGCTACGATCTGGCGCACCTCCGGTGGTTGGTCTCCGCCTCCTCACGTCGGCGGCTACTTCTTCTTCGCCTTGGGCGCGGGCGCGGCGGATTCGAGCACTTGGCCGTTCTTGAGCAGGTGCTCGCGTAGTTTGGCGTAGGGCACGTCCTGCACGGCGATGCCCGAGTCCATGGCCATGACGGCGGCCGTGGCGGCGGATTGGCCGAGGATCATGAAGACGGGTTCCATGCGGATGCTGCCGTAGGCGATGTGCGACGCGCTGACGCAGATGGGCACGAGGAGATTGTCGGCCTGGCCTTTCTTCGGGACGAGCGATCCGTAGGCGATCTCGTAGGGGCCCTTGGTCGGAACGCCGATGTCGCCCTCGTTCTGCACGTAGCCTTCGGGCGTGATGTAGCGCTGCACGTTGTGGGAATCGATGGTGTAGCTGCCCATACCGACGGACTCGGGCGTCGGCCGTTTCTTGAGCAGCTCGTTTTCGGTCATGACGTAGTGGCCGATCATGCGGCGGGCTTCGCGGACGTAGATCTGGTGCGGCCAGCCGCCGTTGTCCTTGAACTCATCTTTGGGCAAACCCCACTTCCGCATCGCGGTCTGCACGTCCTTGGGAATGCGCGGGTCGTTGGCGATGAAGTAGAGCCAGCCCTTCTGATATGTTTCGTGTTCGCGGAGGATCTCGCGGCGGCGTTCGTAGCTGGCCTCGGGGTAGTCGTAGTTGAAGCCGATGTTGTCCGAGCTGAAGGGGCCGTGGTTGTTCGAGTCGGTCTTGTGGTTCGGGATCGGGTCGAACTTGTCGAAGGTCTCGCGCCAACCGGCCTGGTAGACGCGGACGAGGAGTTCGTATTGGCGCGGGTCGTAGCCTTCGGGACGCGGGAAGGGGATGCGGTTCTCCGGCACATCGGTCACGCAGTAGCGGAAACAGTAGGCCTGGACCTTGTTGTCGCCCGCACCGTAGACGCCGGGATGGTTCGTGCTGATGCGCGGAAGCACGCCGCTGGTCGGATCACCGGGAATCACGTAGGGGCTGATCTTGTTCGTGAGATAACCGAAGTGGTGCCGGTGATGGAGCACGCCGACTTGCACGCCGTTCCATTGCTCGCCGTAGACCGAGTTCGCTTCGCGACCGACGTGGAAGTCGACGCCGGCGGCGGCCATGAAATCGCCCTCGTAGGTGGTGTCGAGGAACATTTTACCGGAGTAGGTTTTGCCATCGAGGGTGGTGATGGAGGTGATGCGGGAGCCGTC
>JAYUUX010000697.1:0-2690 GCA_043754645.1 Verrucomicrobiales bacterium
GCTGGGGCCGATAAAACGGATGTTGCAGCTCTCGCAGACGTCCGCGAAGTGGGCGTTCTCGGAGAGGAATCCGTAGCCCGGGTGGATGGCGTCGACGTCGGCGATCTCGGCGGCGGAGATGATGCGGTCGATGCGGAGATAGCTCTCGGATGCTGCGGCCTTGCCGATGCAGATGGCTTCGTCGGCCAATTGGACGTGCATCGAGCTGGCGTCCGCTTCGGAGTAGACGGCGACCGTCTTGATGTTCAGCTCCTTGCAGGCGCGGATGATTCGGACGGCGATCTCGCCGCGATTCGCCACGAGGACTTTTTCAAACATGACGTTCGGAAGGGGTTAGAGCGGGCGGATGCGGAACAACGGCTGGCCGAATTCGACCGGCTTGGCGTTGTCGACGAGGATTTCGGTGATGACGCCACGGGCTTCGGCCTTGATCTCGTTCATCACCTTCATCGCCTCGATGATGCAGACGACGGATTCGGGTCCGACTTCGGTGCCAATCTCGGCGTAGGAAGCGGATTCGGGGGACGGGGACCGGTAAAAGGTTCCGATCATGGGCGATTTGATCTCCGCGCCAACCGGGGCCGGGGCCGCCGCTGGCGCGCCGCCTGTTGCCTGACCGAGTTGCTGGGTAGGCATGGCCGAGGCCGGGGCCAGGTTGTAGGTCACGGGCATGCCGTCTTCGCCGACGCTGATGCCGTTGCCGCCGCGTTTGAGACGGATCTTGAACTCCTCTTTCTCGAGTTCGAACTCCGAGATCGAGTTCTTCTTCATCAGGTCGATGATAGCCTTGATGTCTTTGAGGTCCACGTGGGTTCCGGGTGTTAGGTCGAGTGGTGTTCAGCTTCCGGGCGGTTCCCGAGAAGCAAAAAAGCAGCAGTCCGTAAGACCCTGCTTCCTACTCATGTTTCAAATGTGTGGCGGAGGCTAAGGAGCGTGAAATCGACCGTCAAGGGTGCATTTGGAAGCCGGTTGGCGGCCTGGATTCCGGAGGGAAATGCCTCGAAACAGACCCGGACTAGGCCTTTTTTGAAATCTCGCTAATGTTAAAGGCCGCTTCGAGGGCCAAAACATACGAATTTGGGCCAAAGCCGGCGATGACGCCCTTGCAGACGGCGGCGATCATCGATTTGTGACGGAATTCTTCCCGGGCATGGACGTTGGAGAGGTGGACTTCGATGGTCGGCACACCCACCCCGGCGACGGCATCACGGAGGGCGACCGATGTGTGGGTGAAAGCCCCGGCATTGAGGATCAGGACCCCGAAGTTTCCCCGGGCTTGGTGGATCCAGTCGATCAGTTCGCCTTCGTGGTTGGACTGCCGGAAATCGACTTGGGCTCCGAGTTTGCCCGCCCGGTCGTGGACGAGGCGCTCGACATCCGCCAAGGTGGCGGACCCGTAGACAGCCGGTTCCCGGGTTCCAAGAAGGTTCAAGTTTGGGCCGTTGAGGATCAGGATCTTCATACCGAGGTGGAACGCTAGGTAGCGCGGTTGACGTTGTCGAACCCGATTCCCGGCGTGTCTTCAGGAGGGCAAGGTGCGGTCGGGGTCCGCCTCTCGGGGATTAGCCAGCAACCATCCGAGGAGCAGGAATGCCGGCCAGGCCAATGCAGGGATGTAGAGGGGAAACTCGCTCGAAGCTTGGAGGCCCAACGCCAGCCACCCAATGAACGCGCTCCATCGCATCCATGAACCTGAGTTCCGAAGTTTGCGATAAAGAGCCACGCCGGCCGCTCCAAGCCCTCCGAGGAAGCTCACGCCGCCCAGCCAACCGGAGTCCGAAGCCTGTTGCAGGTAGTCGTTGTGCGTCAGTCGGGCCATTTCCGATTCGGGCGCTTTGGTCTGCCGGTAGGGAATCTGGAACGTCCCCGGACCGGAACCGGTGAACGGGTTTCGGTTCGCCATTTGCATTGCGGCCCGCCAGTAGTCGAAGCGCGCCTCCACGCTGGTCGCGCCTTTCTGGAAGTAACCGGAATAGCGGATGAAGAACGCGGCGATTCCCAGAAGGCCCACGACACCCAGCACGACCAGCTTGCGGCGGGTCGGCCAGTTAACCTTCCAGAAAAGTAATCCTCCGGCCACGAGGGCGATCAGCCAACCGGACTTGGATCCGGACCAATAGAGGCAGGCCGCTGAAACTCCCACCAACCCTCCCGTCGCCAGCCATCCGATCAGCGGCCGCATTGCGGCGGTCGCGTTCATGATCCAGGCGACTCCCGCCGGCAGGAGCAGCAGGATCCCGCCGGCCAGTGCGTTTGGGTAAACGAACGTCCCGAAGACCCGCGAGCTGGTGAGCTTCTTTTGAAAGGCCGGATCGGCGAACTGCGCCTGCATCTCCGGCGACATCTTCGAGACGTCCATGTTGAGAAACGCCTTCCGGGTCGCCTCCAAGCCGCCGAAGTGCTGGTCCCACGCCATCCACAGTGAGAACGCCAGACCCGCGGTGAGTCCAAGCCAGAGAAGTCCGCCGTTCGGCGAACGAGCCAAGACCAGCCAACCCAGCAGCAGTGAGATACCGCATCCGGTGAACTGGACAAGGGTCGGATGGGTCAATGCGGACGATACCGACTCCGTGGCCGATACGAACTGCCAAACAAACCACAAGGCCAACAATACCACGGCCGGAACCGAAGCTGGCCGGCTGAACTTGATGAAGGGGACTGCCACCAATGCCAGGGCCGCAAGAAGCCAG
>JAYUUX010000698.1:0-2590 GCA_043754645.1 Verrucomicrobiales bacterium
ACAGCCTGACAATTTGGCGAGAGGCTCAAACGATTCTGGCCTTCGCAGCGTTGCAGGATGAACCCGACCTGGACGCGTTGTTGGCTGAAGCCATTTCAGCCGGACGCCATGTCGCCTTGCCGCAGTTCGTCGGTGGCGAGACCGGTTACCAGGCCGCGCTGGTGACTGATTGGAGGGAAGGACTGGTCCCGGCCAGGTTCGGAGTGCGCGAACCCAAGTCCGGCAGTCCGGTGGTTCCTTGGAAGCAACTGGACTTGGTTTTGGTGCCGGGCTTAGCTTTCGACCATCGCGGTGCGCGCCTTGGGCGTGGTCGCGGCTTTTATGACCGGCTGCTTGTCGACTGTGCCGGACACCGCTGCGGCGTCGCCTTCGACGTCCAGATCGCCGAAGCGGTTCCCGAAGAGGCCCACGACCGCCGGATGAATTCGATACTGACCCCGACGCGCTGGTTCGAGACCGGCGTCGGAGGAGATGACTGAATGGCTTTACCGGAGAATCTGCTTGGAAGCGCGGTGGTCTTCGTGGCCGGCGCCGGCGCCGGTTACTGGCTCATCCGCTGGAAAGAACGAAACCTCAAGGCCGCGCTGGATCTGCAGAAGGATTCGATCCTCGATGCCGCCCGGCGTGAAGGCGATGCCTTGACCCGTGAGGCAAAGCTGACCGCCAACGAGGAGGCGATGAAGATCCGCCGTGCCTCCGAGGACGAGTCCGCCGAACGTCTCCGCACTGCGGCGGCAGCCGAACAGGCCATTCAGGACAAGCGCGTGTCGGCCGAGCGTTTGGCCGGTGAATTGGCGGATCGTGAAAAGATCCTTCAAGCCGGACAGCAAAAGCTGGACGTGCTGCAGGTCGCCGTCAGCGCCCGTGAGAAGGAGCTCGAAGCCGTCACGTCGGAACGCCGGCAAGCACTCGCCAAGATCGCCGGACTCAACCCGGCCGAAGCCCGCGAACAGTTGCTCAAACAGATCGAGGACGAGACCCATAGCGATGCCGCCCACCTGATCCGCAACATTCTCGACGACGCCAAGATCCGTGGCGAGGACAAGGCCCGGAACATCGTCGCGCTGGCCATCCAACGTTACGCCGGCACCCACACGTCGGATATTTCGACCGCGACGGTCGCGTTGACCGGCGACGACATGAAGGGCCGCATCATCGGCCGTGAAGGCCGAAACATCCGGTCCTTCGAGCAGGCCACCGGTGTAACCGTATTGATCGACGATACTCCCAACGCCGTCGTGCTTTCCGGCTTTGATCCCGTCCGCCGCGAGATAGCGCGCGAATCGATGGAGCGTCTGATCCTGGATGGCCGCATCCATCCGACCCGCATCGAGGAAGTGGTCGCCAAGGTCCAGGCGGAGATGGATGAAACGATCCTGAAAGCCGGCGAAGAGGCGATCCACAAGATCGGCGCGGGTCCGATGCACACCGAGATCGTGAAGCTGCTGGGACGGCTAAAATTTCGGCACAGCTTTTCGCAGAACATCCTCGACCACTCGGTGGAGGTGGCCCAGTTGTGCGGCCTGATGGCGGCCGAACTCGGCGCGGATCTCGTCTCGGCCAAACGGGCTGGACTGCTCCACGACATCGGAAAGGCCGTAAGCCATGAGGTGGAAGGACCCCATGCGATCGTCGGCGCGGAGATTGCCAAACGATTCGGAGAGACGGAGTTAATCGTCAACGGCATCGCCTCCCATCATGCGGAGGTTCCGTATGTCGGGGTTTTCGGAGTGCTTGTGAGTGCTGCGGACGCGATCAGCGCGTCACGTCCCGGAGCGCGCTCCGAGACCATGACGACCTATCTTCGACGGGTGGAGAATTTGGAACGGATAGGCATGTCCTTTCCAGGGGTCGAGAAGTGCTATGCCGTCCAGGCGGGCAGGGAGCTTCGCGTCCTCGTGCGTCCGGAACACGTGACCGATGAGAACGCGCTAATCATGGCGCGGAGCATCGCCCGTCAGGTGGAGGATGAGCTCCAGTATCCGGGGCAGATCCGGGTCACGGTCTTGCGTGAAACCCGGTGCGTGGAGTTTGCCAAGTAGCTGCTGAAAACCCCCGGGTGGTCCAAACGAAAAAGGCCGCCCGGAGGGCGGCCTTTCGAGATTCTTGAGGTTTCTTCTCAGCGTCCTTCGAACATCTGGGTCGGGAGACCGTTCTCCCATCCCCGTGGTTGGTTCCAAGGGCGGGCCGAAAGATTGCCCTCGTTCGGGCTCTTGCAACCGGTCAGCAGGGTTCCGGATGCGACAGTCAGGAGAAGCAGTGAAAGGAAACGTCGTTTCATGGGCGCACCTTAGCGCAGAACTACGTCGCCTTCCATGATTTCGCCGGTCTGCCATTCAGGGAGGAGGTTGCCGATGCTGCGGGTGGGTTCCACCGAGGCGATCTTCACCTTGCCGACAAGTTTGCCATTGCGGCTGACGAGCATCTCACCACGGGCCTTGACGCCCTTTTCTCCACCGATGTCCAAGACTACGAAGTTGTATTTGGGGTCCACCGCGACGATCCGGCCGGTGAGCCCGCGGGGAAGTTCGGGAATCGAATCCTTGCCGAGCAGCTCATCAATCTTCGCGGTCAAACCGGTGATCTTGTC
>JAYUUX010000699.1:0-3462 GCA_043754645.1 Verrucomicrobiales bacterium
CACCAGCTATCTCCGGCAGCAGATGGAGTCCCGCAACATGCAGGGTCCGACCGGCAACGGCCGGATCTACCGAGTCGTCTACGACGGCGGAGCCAAGATGCCGGCTCCGAAGCTTGAGACCGCGAAGATGGCCCAGCTGATCGAAGCCCTGTCGTCCGACAATGGATGGACGCGCGACACCGCCCAGCGTTTGCTCGTCCAGAAGCAGGACGAAGGTTCGGCGCCTGCTTTGAAGAAGCTCGTCGTGTCCGGATCGAACCCGCTCGGCCGGATCCACGCTCTCTGGACCCTGGATGGCATCAGCCAGCTCGACGAAGCCACCCTCGTGGCTGCGTTCACCGACAAGCATCCCAAGGTTCGGGCGACTGCTGTCCGCCTCAGCGAGTTCTTCATCCGGGCCGGATTGAAGGACACGTATCTGCCCCACTTGCTGAAGCTCGTCGACGATCGCCACGGCGACGTCCAACTCCAACTCGCCTTGACCCTCGGCAACATTTCGGATGCCTCGGGGTTGAAGGCCATGGCCACGATCGGCAGCCAATCCGCCGGCAATCCGGTTATCCGCGACGCGCTGCTCTCTGGTCTGTGGAAACGTGAAGTCGAGTTTCTCCAACTGGCCGCCGGCAGCCCCGAGTGGAAACAGGGAACTGACTCCAACAAGGCCATGCTCTCCGGCATTGCCCGCTGCATCATGACCGAGGCCAAGGCGCCGCGGGTCGGCAAGATGTTCGATATCCTCGCGAAGGCCGAACCCTGGCAGCAGGACCTCGTGTTGACCGCCATTGCCGAGATGGTCCCGACGGCGCAAAAGGGCAAACAGCCCGTTGGTTTCAAGACCGTCCTGTTCACGAAAGAGCCCGACGGTTTCCTCGCGCTGGAGAAGAGTGCCGCTCCTGCGATGAAGGGGAGCATGGCCAAGGTATCCAAGATGATCACCTGGCCGGGCCAGCCGGGGTATGTCCCCCCGCCGGTCATCCCGCCGCTGACCGCGGACGAGCAGGTGCAGTTCGAAAAGGGATCAGTCCTCTTCCAAGCAAGCTGCGCGGCCTGCCATCAGCTAAATGGACTCGGCATGGATGGCTTGGCACCGCCGTTGGCCGAATCCGAATGGGTCAATGGACCCGCCGAGCGGATGGTCCGGATCATCCTGCACGGCGCCCGCGGTCCGTTCTCCGTGCGCGGGCGTTCGTGGGAGCTTGAGATGCCGGGTCTGGCCACCTTGGATGACGATCAAATCGCGGCCATCGGGACCTACGTTCGTCGCGAATGGGACAACACGGGATCGCCCGTGACTCCGGCCCAGGTCAAAGGAATCCGCGCCGCCACGGCCAATCGCCAGGAGGCATGGACCGAAGCCGAGTTGCTGAAGCTCAAGTGATCCCGGAGGCCGTTCGGCAACAATCTTGAAACATCCTGCGACCCAGCCGTGTCATGGCGGCTGGGTCGCTTGACTTTAGACGACGCACTGACAGTTTGCCGGTCCCCAAAACGGAGGCGTTTCGGGGGTGCGTCGGCTGGTGAGGCATCGCAAAATCCAATCGCAACCCATCCCAACATGGCCAAGAAAAGCGGATCCCTGAAGTGGATCATCATTGTCGTCGTTCTCCTGCTCGTCGCGGGCGGGGCGGTCTCAGCCTATTTCCTGCGCGGCGGCGAAAAGCCGATCTCTGTGCAGGCCGAGAAATCCCAGAAGCGCAACCTGACGGAGTTGGTCACGGCGACCGGAAAGATCCAGCCCGTGCTCCAGGTGGCGATCGCCCCCGAAGTGTCCGGCGAGATCATCGAGTTGGCCGTGATCGAGGGCCAGAAGGTCCGCAAGGGCGATCTGCTTGTCCGCATCAAGCCGGACAACTACATCGCCAGCACCAATTCCGCCTACGCCAGCATGAAGTCGTCGCAGGCGTCCGTCGCGGTCGCCGAAGCGAATCTCGACAAGGCCGAGAAGGAATGGCGGCGCAACCAGGAGCTCTTCAACCAGAAGCTGGTTTCGGCCTCGATTTTCCAGGAATACGAAACCTCCCACACCATTGCGAAGTCCCAGCTTGCCGCCTCAAAACAGCAGTCGGCGATGACGACTGCGACCTTGGCGCGTTCGCTCGATGACCTTGCCAAGACCACGATCTTTGCGCCCCTGGACGGGACCGTCTCTCGGCTTAAGTCCCAGAAAGGTGAACGCGTCGTCGGCACCGGCATGATGGCCGGAACCGAGATCATGACGATCGCCGACCTCGACGCGATGGAGGCCCGCGTGGACATCGGCGAGATGGACGTCATCCTCATCAAACAAGCCCAGACGGCACGGCTCGAAGTGGACGCGTTCAGGGATCGCAAGTTCGTCGGAAAGGTCTACGAGATCGCCAATTCATCCAAACAGAGCGGCATGTCCGCAATGGCGGAGTCGATCCGGTTCGAGGTGAAGATCCGCATCACGGACAAGGAGGAGTTCCGGCCGGGAATGTCGGTCACCGCCCAGATCGAAACCCGTTCGCGGACCGATGCCGTATCGGTTCCCATTCAAAGCGTGACCACCCGCCTCCCAAAAGAGGTGTCCGACCAGATCAAGAAGGAGCAACCGCCCGCAATGTTCGCTGCCCCCATGGATCCGAGGGAGAAGGAGCTGCTCGAGAAGAAGAAGAAGGATCCCAGCCGCAAGCCGGTCGAGGTCGTGTTCGTGGCCGAGAACGGTGTTGCCAAGATGAAGCCGGTCAAACGGGGCATCAGCGACGACAACTATGTCGAGATCCTCGAAGGGCTGGCCGACGGCGACCTCGTCATCACCGGCGGTTTCAAGGCCATCAACCGCGATCTCGAAGACGGCAAAGCCATCAAGATCGACGACGGCACCAAGGGGAAAGGCGGGGCCTCGATCAGCGCGGGAGACGGCAAGTGAGCCTGATCGACATCCAGAGGATTTCGCGGCTCTACCAGATGGGCACGGAGACGATCCATGCCCTGCGGGACGTGACGCTCCAGATCCAGCGCGGCGAGTATCTTGCCATCATGGGACCGTCCGGCTCCGGGAAATCGACCTTGATGAACATCCTCGGCTGCCTCGACACGCCGAGCGGCGGGAAGTTTGTCCTGAACAACAGCGACGTGTCCGTCATGGACGACAATGCGTTGTCCGAGATCCGCAACCGCGAGATCGGGTTTGTTTTCCAGTCGTTCAACCTCCTGGCCCGATCTACGGCGCTCCAGAACGTGGAACTGCCCATGATCTACGCGGGCGTCTCGAAGAGCGAACGGCACAAGCGGGCGATGGATGCATTGTCAGCGGTCGGTCTGGCCGACCGCGTGCATCACCGGCCGAACGAACTGTCCGGCGGCCAGCGTCAACGTGTGGCCGTCGCCCGCGCGCTGGTAAACCGGCCATCGATCCTGCTCGCCGACGAGCCGACCGGGAACCTTGATTCGAAGACCGGTGTCGAAATCCTCGCGCTGTTCGAGGAACTCGCGACCAAG
>JAYUUX010000700.1:0-3576 GCA_043754645.1 Verrucomicrobiales bacterium
CTTCCAGGCCGCAGCGGCGCCGACATCTCGAGCCGTTTCCGTATCTACGTTTGGAACTGCTGCGGCCTGGAAGGCCGCGCTCCGGGGGCTACGCAAGAACAGGCGGCAGCGTGATGGTCCAGAGCTTGTCGCCGGCGGCGTTGTAGTGGTCCAGCGTAAGTTCCGCGGTCTGGCCATTGATTCCAACGGTGCCGAAGAACTGGAGGCCTGCGGCTGGACCGGAACCGCTCGCATAGCCCTTGGGCAGGCTGTGGAAACGCACTTCAGGGCCAAACGTGTTGTCGAGTTGGCCCGGGCCGAATGTGCCGGCGTGGAGCGGGCCGCTGACGAACTCCCAGAAGGGATCGAAGTCCTGGAACTGGGCTTTGTCGGGATTGTAGTAGTGCGACGCGGCGTAGTGCACATCGGCCGTAAGCCAGATTACGTTGCGGACGCCCTGGCGTTTCATGAAGGAGAGCAGTTCGGAGATCTCCAGTTCGCGGCCGAGCGCCGGACCATCGCCGTTGGCCACGGCTTCGAAATCCTTGGCCCCGTCGCGGACGAGCAGCCCAAGCGGCATGTCGCTGCACATTACTTTCCAAGTAGCCTTCGACGCGGCGAGGCGGCGCTTCAGATCGTCGAGTTGTTCGCGTCCGAGGAACGCGGTCTCGGGCCCGGCGACCGGCTGCCGATTCGGCGAATTGGCGGCCCGGTAGGTTCGCATATCGAGGAAGAACAGCTCGACCAACGGCCCTTGCGGCAAGGCCCGGTAGATCTTGTCGGTGGCCTGGCCTGCTATGGGCATGCAGTCGAAAAACGCCGAGCGAGCGCGGGCCGCGAGCGTGTCCACGTCCTTCACGGTGTAGCGCGGATCATCGAGGATTTCGCCCGGATACCAGTTGTTCACGACTTCGTGGTCGTCCCACTGGGCGAGCAACGGGACCTCGGCGCAGAGCCGCCGGAAATTGTCGTCCTCGAGGTTGTAAAGGTGTGCGCCGCGGAACTCGGCGGCGGTTTCGGCGACCTTGATCTTTCCCGGCGTGATGAGGTTTTTCCAGACGGTCCCGTCGGCGAGCTTCACTTCGGGCACGAGCGGGTTGTCGGCGTAGATCGAGTCGCCGCTGTGGACGAAGAAGTCGGGTTGAAGCCGGCGGATGGTCTCGTAGATGCGCATGCCGCCGCGGGAGCGATCGATGCCCCAGCCTTGGCCGACGGTGTCGCCGGACCAGGCGAAGAGAACGTCGCGTTTGCTGGTGGGAAGAGCGCGGAAGCTTCCGCTGGTCGGTTCGGAGAGATTGCCGGAGTCGGAAAGGTCCTCGAACTGCACGCGGTAGAAGAGACGTTCGCCCGGCGGAAGCGACGGAAGCCGGAGCTTGGCGACGAAGTCATTGTCAGGCTGGGCGACGGGGCCGACGTGACGCAGCGAATTGCGGAACGTTTCGTTCGCCGCAATCTCGACGATCATCTTCGCCGGCCGATCGCATCGGCTCCAGATGACGGCGCCGTTGCTTGTGACATCGCCGCAGGCGATTCCGCTGGGGAGCTTAGGCCGGAGCGCTGCGGATCGGACAACTGCTGGAGCACCGTGGGCCGGGGACCACGCGGCGCCGCCCATGCCGACGGCTGCCGAGGTGGCGAGGAGTTTGGCGAAGCGACGGCGCGAGATGCGTGCTGGGTTCATGGCGGAAGCGGGGCTGGGCTGACGTGAGGACTTAACGTGAAGTCGAAACCCGGCTCCAGCGGCAATTGAGCGTGGGTGGGCGGCGTTTCTGCGAATCCTAGATCTCGAACCGCGCCACGCGTTTAAGCCCAAGCCGGTAGGGCAGCCATCCGATCAGAAGCGACAACGCGAAGAACGACAGCAGGGCCCAGGCGATCGGCCACGGTTCGCGTTCGCGGCCGGTGGGGACTCCGATGGCGAGGAGGGCCACGGAGCCGACGACGTAGGCGAAGCTGAGGACGAGGCAGAAGGTTCCGCCGAATCCGCTGACGATCTTCCCCGGATTGTCCTCACGCATGTTCGGGAAAAGCGTGCCGAGACCGACGGCAAGGGCGTTGAGGGTGAAAGTCATCAGGGTCACGACGCCGCTGAAGTAGGCGATGAGATCCCATTCCATCAGCAGCATCCGGCACGACATGACGATCAGCGGCAACGTGACCAACCATGAGGCGACTCCCGTCAGCCAGAACTTCACGCGCACGACCTTCGCCAATCCCAGCGGAGCCATGCCGACAATCCAGAGTCGACGGCCTTCGAGCGAAAACTGCGGATAGACGAATCGTGTGGTCAGCGTGGACAGGTTGAGCGCGCAGGCCCCGAGGTTCAGGTAGGCGACGAGGTTGATCCAAAATGGATTGGTCAACTGCTGGGAGAAGTGGCGGAGGTTCAGGATGTAGACTCCGAGCAGCCCGAAGAGCACGAGCGTCTGGCCCCATTGCGTCGTGTCGCGCCAGAAGACGCGGGCGTCCTTGACCGCGAGCGCGCGGACGTCTGGCGCGATGAAACGGAAACGGGCGAGGAGTTTTTCGATCCACGGCAGCGGATAAGTGAAGGCGTTGGACCGTTTGCCGCCCCACAGCCAGGACCAGTCCCCAACCGATCCGCCGCGGCTCATCACGGCGGAAAACCCCTCGTAGAACAGGCGGCCGGTGCGCGTCACGCTGAGGGCCCCGAAGAAGAGGACGTTGCTCAGGAGGACAAGAGCGAAGAACATCGCGGTGGAGGCGGCCCCGCTCGTCCAGTTCATCACGCTGCTGGAAAGCCAGTAGCTTGGAAGGCCGGGGAACTCGGCGAATTTCGTCCGGTAAAGCAGCTTGTCGAGCACGGCGAGGACACGCGTTTCCGGCAGGTCATCGGCCAATGGCACCGGGCGAAGCCAGAAGGCCACGAGGCCAATCAGGAGCGCGAGTGCGACGACGGTGATGATCTGAAATTTTCGCCGCCCAAGGAAAAGCCCGAGGGTGATGGCGGCCCACGCTCCAAAGATCCCGGGGAGCCCTATGAACAGGCCCACGAGCGCGATTGTGACCGGATAGAAATGCCACGAGACGCGCTGGTTCATGCCGTAGGCGACCAGCATGGGCGCGATCAGGAACAGGAAGGCCCACGAGGCGAGCATGACCGACTCGACGAGCTTCCATCGAAAGACGTTCTGCGCGGAGAGCGGCAAGGTCAGGAGGAAGTTGGTTTCCCGATGGCGGAAGAAGTTCGTGTAGCCGATGACCAGGTTGCTTACGAGCAGCAGAAAAAAGAGGAAGGCGAACAGGATGAACAGCAGCCGCTCGCTCAGGATCGTGCCGAACCCGGGAAAGCTGTTGATGAACCTCAGGGCTGTCCGAAACAGGAAGAAGGCGAACGCGAGGTAGACGGCCATGAACCCGACGATGACGAAGCTCAGGAGGCGTGACTGGTCGCGGATCGACTGGATGCGTCGCCAACTCGTCCGGAGACTTGTCCTCACGACAGGCAGGAGGGCGGATGCGGATTGGGCGACGTCTGGCACTGGGAGGACTATTGGCCCGAAGCGTGGGGCTGCAAGTTTCGACGCACAGGCCGACTCAGGCTTGAGCCGGGTCCAGTTGGCGGGGACTCTGCCC
>JAYUUX010000701.1:0-2758 GCA_043754645.1 Verrucomicrobiales bacterium
ACGGCCGGGTCCGCAGACCCGGCCGTGACAGCCCCTGCCGAAGCAAGCTCCGACTCGGAGACTGAATTAAGTGCATGGCTCACGTTCAGCCTGCACGGCCGGACCGTTTACCACTGTATCAGTTCTGTCACCCGTCCCGTTGCATGAATGCGCGAAGATCCTCTTCCGTTCGAGCGGGTCAATTCTAGGGCTTTCGCCGCCATTGCCCCGCTGCGTATCCCGCGATTCAATTCCTCCCATGGACAAATCCCCGCGACACTCTGCGCGGTCGTCGCCGAACCCGGGAGCCCAACCCGCCGAGCCGCCGGCAGCTACAGGGAAGTCCTTTGCTGAGATTCTACCAATTTGGAATGCGTGTCCTCCCGGTTGGAGTCCTGAGTATCGCCAGACGATCTTGATGTGGCGGAATCTCCCAATCTTGCGACGTGTCCTGAAAGAAGAGGAATCACGCCGGGTGAAACTGCCTGCCGGCAAACTGACATCCTCGTCCGAAGTCATTTTGGGCGGTCCATCGACGGGCATTGGGGGACGCTCACGATGCCGCCCTGCGCGAGCTTGGCTGGTGGCATCTGTTCACCGGCAAGGATGCCCGCAGAGTCCTTGTTGAATGGCGCGGAAACGTCAGGGATTGGCTGGCGTTCAGAGATTATTCGCTCGCCGCAAGCCACCCGCATGAGCTGGCGGTTTACCGGACCCTCCTGGAGATGGACTACGATCTTCATTCGGATGGGAAGCATCTGCCCATGTGGCTGGAGCAGCTCGAAGCGACAGAGCATCCAGCGGAGGACGGCAGAAAGGAGCAGCTACGGGAACAGCGGCGGAACGAACTGGCACGGTCAGTTGGTGGCTGGCTGACGCGACTCCAAGGCGAAGCGCCCACGCTCAAACGCATCCAGGAAACGAAAGAGCGGGTGGCCGCATACGAGGCGGCGCGGGATGCCGCCCGCCAAACACTGGATAAGTCCGTCTACCTTGCCTCCCTCAAGACCCAAGCTCTCGTCCCGTCGTATGTGAAAAGGGAAGACGGTCCCGCCGCCAGCGCCGAGGAATGGGCACTGCCTAAACGCATGGTGATCCCTGAACACCGGGATATAGCCCAACGCCATGCTCGGGGCTGCGTCGCAGAGGCCAGCTTGGCCAATTTCTTCAATGCGAACCACGGCGCTTTCTGGAAGCTCTCAGACGAAGGCCGGCAAGAGTTCTTGGTCACCTACCACATGGGTAAGGGACCCGCCGGACATCATCTCGACGTTCTCGCCGGCTGGATCGACGACAACATGCCGGTGTTCCAGAAATACGGGTGGGACTGGCGCGAAGTTTCGGAGGCAGCGGTTGAGAGAAGCCTTCCGCAGCCGAGTGACTTCGTGAAGTGGGCTTCGGGAAGAAAGCGGGGCTGGAGCTTGAAATCCAAGGATCCCAAAGCGATGAAACAAACCCGCCACCTTCTCACTCCTCGCCCAAGAATTGCCACGGTTTCCAACTCCGAAAGTTAGCCGAAACGGGGGGCAACTTCGGAGTCCGCCATGGTGTCCTGCGACGGTCGGTTGATGCACAAACCGTCCGTTAGGCCGCACGGCTGGGCCTCCAACATCAACCTATGACAAATCCGAACACCAACGATCCTTCAACCTCCGGGAATAACCCGGAGTTCATGACCAAAGCGCAAGTCGCGCATCTACTAGCCGTCTCGAAACGAACGGTAGATAGCCTTCTAGCGGCCAACCAACTGCCAGCCGTCCGCTTCAGCCGCCGCCTGATTCGGTTCCCGCGCCAAGCAATCCTGGACGCGATGAACGCCCGCGCCGTGGGCCGCCGCAACTGAACTGAAAGGAACTAACACTATGACCACTGATAATCTTCCCAACTTCCACGTGCCCCCACAATACGGATTCGGTTTGGAAACCCATCGAAACGGCGTTCTCTGCCTCTGGCAGGAAGCTCCGGGCACCGGGTCTTCTCAGCGGGTGGAGCTGATCTATTTGCACCCCGGTGAAGCCGAACAACTTTCTGCGGCACTCCTGCGGCTTGTGGCAGAAGCCCGCAAGTTGGCGTCAACGAAGACGAAGGTTCCCTCGTCACCTTCCAACCCCGAACTGAACTGAGCCTCGCTATTCCACGCGCGGCTTTTTTCGCGATGAAATCCCCATCCACCACCGTTGCCACCGGCATCCGCCTACAAGGTTTCGCTCCGATACCCAACTGGCTGCTCTGCCGCCGCGAAGTGAGCGACGGTGCCAAGCTGACCTTCGGCCGTCTCCTCCAATACTTCGGTTCCAAATCCGAATGCTGGCCGCACCAGCAGACCTTGGCCGATGAACTCGGCACCAACACCCGGTCCATCCGCCGGCATCTGAAGGAACTCGAAACGCACGGCCTCGTCCAGGGAGTCCGCCAAGGCTTCACCCAGGGCAACACCTACCAGCTTCTCCGCCACGAGTGGCAGATCGAAACGGCCGATCCCGTCCAATCCCCGGCGACGGAACGACCGGCGGATTTGTCCGGTCCACCGGCCGAAAGTGGCCGCTCCCACCGGCCAGAAGTGGCCGGTCCAGTAGAAGAAGAGATCATTGAAGAGAACATTGAAGAGAAACACACACGGGCCTTAGCGGTTGGTGTGTTTGTTCCACCTTCTTTGGAAGAGGTCCGCACCGTGGCCGACATGCAGGGCATCGTCCCGGACGCCGCCGAGAAGTTTTATGCCGAGATGGAAGCCGTGGGCTGGGTCAATAAACACGACCAGCCGTTGGTCAACTGGCAG
>JAYUUX010000702.1:0-2641 GCA_043754645.1 Verrucomicrobiales bacterium
AGACCGAATGGGTCAATGTGTGGGTTCAACTGCCCGAGTTGTGGGAACCCTACAGGCTCCAGCTCAAGGGACGGACCGGGAACTCGAAGATGGCGCTCGCGCAACGAAAGGAGCGGTTCCAGAACCGTGGCCGTGAGTTGGCAGCCTTTGTAGGAGTTGGGTATCGAGAGGTCTTGGTCGAGGTTCTGAGCCGTTCATCCGCCTCTTCACGTCGGCGGCTACGAGGTGAACTACTTCACCACCATCTCCGTGAACGGCGGAACGTAGGCCTGGAGGTAGACGAGGATGCCGACGAGCGAGGCGAGCACGAGGCTGTGCCAGAAGACGCGGCGGAGGATGGCTCCCTCCTGTCCGAAACACCGCGTGGCGGTGCTGGCCACCACGATGCTCTGGGCGTCGATCATCTTGCCCATGACGCCGCCGGAGCTGTTGGCCGCGCCCATGAGGATGGGGCTGAGCCCAAGCTGTTCGGAGGTGATCTTCTGCAGGCTGCCGAAGAGGACGTTCGACGCCGTGTCCGATCCGGTGAGCGCGACTCCCAGCCAGCCGAGCAGCGTGCCGAAGAAGGGATAGAGCGAGCCCGTTCCCGCCAATGCCAGCCCGAGCGTGGCGTCGACGCCGCCGTATTTGGTGATGTTTCCCAGCGCCAGCATTCCGGCGACGGTGATGAGCGAGAAACGGATCTGCCAGATGGTTTCGAGGTAGGTCTTGAACAGCGCGGCGGGCCGGAAACCCATGGCGAATCCGGCGACGATGCCCGCGCAGAGCAGCCCGGTGCCGGTGGCGGACGGGATGTTCAGCTTGAACTCGGCGGCTTCCGGTTTGGCCTCGGCCGGGCTGACGGGCGGACTGCGTTGCACGACGTTGTGCAGGCCGGGCATGGGGAACTTGCCGGCGTAGAGGGCGTCGAGGCGCGACTTCACCGCAGGCGTGCCCCAGGCCAGGAGGAAGGCCGTCAGGATCAGCCAAGGCATCCAGGCCTTGAAGACGGAGCCGGCAGGAACGACGGCGGAAGCGGGGGAGCCGGTGGGCTCGGGTGCTGGGGAGCTGGGATCGGCGGGGAGTTTCCAGCCGTCGCTGGGTTTCCAGAAACGGCAGAGCAACACGACGGCGCCGATCGAGCACGCACCGGAGATGGTGTCGACGAGCCAGGGGCCGTGGTAATTGGAGACGAGGAACTGGGGCACGGCGAAGGCTACTCCGGCCGTCAACGCCGCCGGCCACACGGCCAGCATTCCGCGCCAGCCAGCCAATGCGCCCACGACCCAGAACGGGATGATGACGGAGAAGAACGGCAGTTGTCGGCCGACCATCTTGGAGACCTTCAACGCGTCGAGACCGGTGACCTGTTCCAGCGTGGTGATGGGAATGCCGAGCGAACCAAAGGCGACGGGCGCGGTGTTGGCGATCAGCGCGAGGCAGGAAGCTGTGACCGGGTTGAAGCCGAGTTGGATCAGGATCGCCCCCGTGATCGCCACCGGTGCGCCGAAGCCGGCCACGCCTTCGATGAAGGCGCCGAAGCTGAAAGCGATGAGGATGAGCTGCACGCGCGGATCGGGCGCGACATGCGCGAGGCTGTCGCGCAGCACGGCGAAGAGGCCGGCCTTCACCGTCAGATGGTAGAGGAAAAGGACGTTGAGGATGATCCAGCCGATGGGGAACAGGCCGAACAACGCGCCATAGACGCCCGCACCCGCCCACGCGCCCACGGGCATCTTGTAGACGAACAGGGCCACCACGGAGGCCGCGGCCAGTCCGATCAATGCGGCGTGGTGGATCTTCACCCGCCCGCTGGCGATGGCACCCAGCAGGACGATGACGGGAAACGCCGCCACCAGCGTGGAAATCCAAGGCGAGCCGATCGGGTCGTAGTTTTGCAGCCAGGTCATGGGATGCCCGGGAGGTTACGGAGACGGCGCTTGGATGAAAAGAGGTTCATCCACGAACGCCACGATGCCCGTTCGCCGAGTCGGATCCTTCTCGTCCTCCTTCTCGTCCTCGTTCTCGGAAACCCGTCGAGAAGGAGAACGAGGGCGAGGACGAGAAGGATGGGACGCCCCATCCCCGCACTTGCCTTTCGCCCGCCGTCCTTCGCACCTTTCCGGCCAGCCATGATCATCACGCGCTCCCCACTTCGCATCAGCCTCGGCGGCGGCGGCACCGATCTTCCCTCCTACTACGAACGCCACGGCGGCTTCCTCGTGGCCGCGGCCATCGACAAGTATATCTACACAACCCTGCACCAGACCTTCGTGCCGGACCTGATCGTGAAGTATTCCAAGCTCGAACGCGTCCCAACCGCCAAGCAGATCGAGCACCCCATCATCCGCGAAGCCTTCGACCTCGTGGGCGTGGAAGGCCCGTATCTGGAGATGACCAGCATGGCCGACATTCCGGCCGGCACCGGGCTCGGTTCCTCCGGCAGCTTCACGACTTCTCTGCTGAAGGCCCTCCACAGCTACAAGAAGAACCTCGTCCACCCGGCCGAACTCGCCGCCCAGGCCTGCTACATCGAGCTGAACCGCCTGCGCGAACCCATCGGCAAGCAGGACCAATACATCGCGGCCTACGGCGGCATCACCTGCTTCGAGTTCCAGCGCGACGGCAACGTCAAGGCCTGGCCGCTCAAGCTCTCCGAGGA
>JAYUUX010000703.1:0-3319 GCA_043754645.1 Verrucomicrobiales bacterium
TGGTGAAAACGATCCACGCACTCAAACCGCACTGGGCTCCCGAGCTTGCCGCGGGCCGGCTCAACCTCGAGGCCACGCCCCAGCGCCTCGAGTTCCTCCTCAAGACCGACGCGTCGGCGGATTCGCTCCGCGTCGTCACGGAACGGTTGAAGCAGGGGGGGCTCTCCAAGGAAACCCGCGAACGTTTCCTCGCGATCCTCGCAAACGTCGGCGGACCGGCGGAACTCGCGATGGTGCTCTCGGCATCCAGCTACGGAACCGGCAACGACTACGACGCGGCCCAGCACGGCCGGTTGCTGCCGGCGTTGGCCCAGGCCGAAAAGCTCCGCCGCATCCGCCCTTCCGGTGATCTCGCGGCCGTGCTGGCCGAGCTCCTGAAAGACCAGAATGCAGAGCTGAAAGCCGGAGCATTGCGGCTCGTGGGCGCGTGGAAGCTTGCCGGGCTGCGGAGCCAGCTCACGACGACGGCGACGGACGCGGGCGCATCCGCCGCACTGCGACGGGCCGCTGTCGACGGACTCGCGGACATGGCCGGAGCCGAAGACAGGGCAGCGCTTGGAAAACTTTCAGGCGAAGGGCAGGGCAGTGTCCGCGCCCGGGCCATCGCCGCGCTGACCGGGCTTGATCCCACCGGTGCCGCCAGGGCCGCCGCGTCCTTTCTAGGCAATGCCGCTGCCGATGCAGAATGGTCGGAAGTTTGGTCGGCCTTTCTGCAACGCAAGGAGGGAGCCGCAGCCTTGGCCACCGCATTCAAGGACACAAAGCCGACGCGTGACGCCGCCCGGATCGGGCTTCGCCTCATGGGCTCCAGCGGGCGGCGGGATGAGGCGCTCGCCAAGATCGTCACGGCATCGGCCGGATTCTCGAACGAAGCGAAGATGCTCAACGCCGGCCAGATGACGGCGCTGGTTCAAGAGGTGAAAACATCCGGAGACGCCCGGCGCGGCGCGGAGATCTTCCTGCGTCCCGAGCTCAGTTGCACCGCCTGCCACGCGATCAACGGCAAGGGCGGAGACATCGGTCCGGACATGAGCGCGCTCGGCACGGCCCAGCCGGTCGACTTCATCATCGGCGCGATTCTCCAACCGAACAAAGAAGTGAAGGAAGGCTTCATGGCCCACGGCATCACGCTGGCGAACGGCGACGAATTCCAGGGCTACATCCAGCGGGAGACGGCCACGGAAATCGTGCTCCGCGACCATCTCCAGCAGCGCGAAGTCCGGCTCCGCCGCGCGGATGTGAAGGAGCGCCGGCAGATCGGGTCTGTCATGCCGTCCGGGTTGGCGGACACGCTGACGCAGGCGGAGTTTCGCGACCTCGTCCGCTACTTGTCGGAACTCGGCAGGCGCTGATCCGGAAAGGCCGGCTGCGACCAGATGGTTTTGGCTCCGTCTCACAGAATGGTTCCGCTAGCTTGCCGCTGTCATGATTCGAGCCGTTACGTTCGATGTGGGTGGAACCCTGATCGCGCCTTTCCCGTCCGTCGGCCACATCTACGCGGATGTCGCCGCGGCCCACGGTGTCGGCAGATTGGACGCGGCGGAACTCGACCGACGTTTTTCCCAGGCCTGGAAACGGCATCGGCCCGAAAGCTACACGAAGAGCGAATGGTCCAGGCTGGTAGATGCGACCTTCGAGGGCCTCACGCCGGAGCCACCCAGCCGGACGTTCTTCGACGAGCTGTATGCCCGGTTCACGCGGACGGATTGCTGGCGAATGTTCGACGACGTGATGCCGACGTTGATCGCTCTGCGAACACGAGGGCTGAAGCTGGCATTGGTTTCAAACTGGGATGAACGGCTGCGGCCTTTGCTGGCGGCTCTGGAGCTTGCGCCGTGTTTCGACGCCTGCCTGATTTCCTGCGAGGTGCGTTCGGCGAAACCCGACGGGATGATTTTCGCAGCCGCGGCGGAGGCGCTCGATTTGAAGGCCCGCGAGATCCTTCATGTGGGCGACAGCGACCGCGAAGATGCCGGGAGGGCGCTGATGGCCGGGATGCAGGCGCTGCTGATCGACCGCAACCAACCCGCGGGCAACGGGCGCATCTCCGATCTCCGGCAGATCCTCACGCACCGTTTGCTGGCCGCTCCGGAAAAGCCGAAGGCGACGACCAGACCCGCATGAACGGGCCGCCGCTCAATGGATCGCGAGTTCGGCCGGCTCCTCGTGGACGACGTCTTCGGAGATCTCGTCCATCGAGCGGAAGCGCTCGGCGTTGAAGCCGAGTTCCTGGCCGTGGAGGTTGAACATGTCGGCTGGATTTTTGAGTTCCTCCACGAGGATGCCGATCTCGCCGTCGCTGTCGCCGGGCTTGTTGCCGAGTCCTTTCACATGGCCGGCGTTGAGCATCTTGCCGCGGCCGATGTAGACGGCGCGCACGGTGTAGACGGAATCCTTCTTGGGAAGCTGCGCGTAGACGACGTGGACTTCGCGGGGGAACTGGTCATCGATGCAGACGACTTTCTGGCCTTTTTGAAACATGGCGGAATGGGTTTTGGCGTCGCACCCTCGTTGGCGATGGGCGTTAGACTCGTGGGGAAAAGGTGGCTCAGATCGAAAGCGGCGCCAAGACGCGGTTTGGCTGCCGAGGCCGGAAGTTGGTTTCCGCAAGACAGCGGTTGTCCGGTTCAGTGTGACAGTCTGTGGCCGTGAAATGGAATGCATGCAGTATCGGTGACGTCGTAGAAGTCCAACCCGTCAACGGAGGCCACGGCCTTCCCGAAAGTCTGCCACCGGGTGCGCAGGTGCGGCTCATCAAGCTGGGAGAAGCCTACGGAATCGTTGAACGCGACGGACGGGAATGGCGCGTCGCCGAGGAAAACCTAGTGCCCCGGGCGATCACCGGAACAGCCACCCGGCCCAAGCCGTTGATCCGCCCGCCTTCTTCAGCGCCAACGCATGGGAACAATTGAGGCGTTCCTTGCGGACCGGCATGGACCGGCAGCATCGTGGGCGCCGCGTATGCGCCTCGCCCTTATCGCCCACGACGCCAAGAAAGCGGATCTCTGCCGCTTCGCCCTTCAGCACAAGGCGGCGTTGGCCAACCATGAGATCATTGCCACCGGAACGACGGGCGGCCGGATCGCCGAAGCCACTGGGTTGAAGGTCGTCCGCTATCTCAGCGGACCTCTGGGCGGCGATGCTCAGATCGGAGCCCGGATCGCGAACGGCGAGGTCGACGCCGTGATCTTCATCGTGGATCCGCTGACCGCGCATCCACACGAACCCGACGTGCAGGGACTGCAGCGCCTGTGCAACGTGCACAACATCCCGTTGGCGACGAATCTGGCGACCGCGCAAATGGTCTTCGCCGCCATTC
>JAYUUX010000704.1:0-5282 GCA_043754645.1 Verrucomicrobiales bacterium
ATCCTCCGCCAATCCCAAGGCCGGAACGACTGCCGCCCTTGTCGCCATGGCGGCAGCATTGGGAATCGGAACCCTCCACCTCGGTCAGCCGATGCGTGCATGGAAAGCCTTTCTGGGCTGGCGAAAATCGTGGTTCAGCCGCGAGGCCATCGCGTTTGGCGTCTACATCAAGCTCCTGGCCGTGCTCGCGGGGCTGCTCTGGTTCAAGCCCGACATGATTGCCGCGAACGTTAAGCCCGTTGCGTTCGGGTTCGCGGCATTCGCCGGTCTGGTTTCCGTGTTCTGCTCGGTGATGCTCTACGTCGATACACGACGGCGATTCTGGTCATTTTGTCGCACGGGCGGAAAATTCTTCGGCTCCACGATCATCCTAGGACTCGCCGCGGGAGCTGCGTTGCACCCGAGTCCGGCGGTGTGGACTGCGCTGGCTATCGCGTTCATGGCCAAGGTCGCCCTCGAGTTGGAGATCCTCGCGTCGCTGAAAACTGGGGCAAAGTTGGAACTGCGTCGCTCGGCACTTCTCCTCACCGGCCATTTCAGGAAGCTGAGCGTCACCCGCCTCGCCTTCGGCGCAATCGGCGGACTCGTCGTCCCGGGACTCGTCCTCGTGGAGATGCTCCCGATGAACCCCTCCTTCGGAATCGTGGCAGCATCCCTGCTGATCGCGGGGGAGGTCTGCGAACGTGTGCTTTTCTTCGCAGCCGTTGCCCCGGACAAAATGCCCGGAGGGATCACCACATGACCACGCCCGTCGTCACACCGCAGGCTTCCCCATTGGAGAACACTCTCCGCTCCTTCGACGGATCGATGACCGCGGAACTCGTCCAGAGCCCGGCGGACTTCGGCCTCGGCAACACTCCGTCGAGGCTGACTCCTGACGCGACCACGACGGTTGTCTGCGGTTTTTGCTCCACCGGTTGCGGGTTGAACATCCACCTGAAAGACGGCGTGGCGATCAACCTCACGGCGGACCCGTCGTATCCGGTCAATCTCGGGATGGCATGCCCCAAAGGCTGGGAGGCCTTGACGCCGCTGGATGCACACGACCGCGGAACCATTCCACTTTTGCGCAGCGAGGCCGGAGCAATGCAGCCGGTCGATTGGGACTCGGCGGCGAAGACATTCTGCGACCGGTTCAAGGCCGTGCAGGCCAGGCAAGGCAACGAATCCGTCGCGTGGATCGGGACCGGCCAGATCGCGGTCGAGGAGTTCGCCTTCCTTGGTGCGCTTGGAAAATTCGGCATGGGCCTCAAGCATGGCGACGGCAACACGCGGCAGTGCATGGCCACCTCGGCCGTGGCCTACAAGGAATCGTTCGGCTTCGATGCGCCGCCCTACACCTACGCGGACTTCGAGCAGTCCGATGTTCTCGTCTTCATCGGTGCAAATCCCTGCATCGCCCACCCGATCATGTGGCAGCGGGTCCTGGGAAACCGGAACAAGCCCGAGATCATCGTCATCGACCCCCGCCGCACCGAGACGGCGATGAACGCCACGCAGCACCTCGGCCTGAAACCCAAGAGCGACCTCGTCCTGATCTACGGATTGGCCAACATGCTGGTCCAAAACGGATGGATCGACCGCGACTACATCGGTCGTTCTACAACGGGCTTCGAAGCCTTCGCGGAGTTTGTCCGACAGTTCACTCCGGACACCGTCGCCGCCCAGACCGGACTGACCGTCGGCCAGCTCTATCGCTGCGCCGAGACCATCCATCATGGCAAGGCCGTCAGCCTGTGGTGGACGATGGGCGTGAACCAGAGCCATGAGGCGACCCGCACCGCGCAGGCGATCATCAATCTCGCCCTCATGACCGGAAACATCGGACGCCCCGGCACCGGCGCGAACTCGATCACCGGCCAGTGCAACGCCATGGGCAGCCGGCTCTGGAGCAACACCACGAATCTCCTCGGCGGACATGATTTCAAGAAGCACGAGCACCGCGAAAAGGTGGCCCGATTCCTCGGCATTTCCGAGGACCGCATTCCGCACGAAGCCTCGTGGGCCTACGACCAGATCCTCGCCGGCATCGACTCCGGCGCGATCAAGGGCCTTTGGATCCTCGCGACCAACACCGCCCACTCGTGGATCAACCAGAAGTCGGTCCGCGAAACCTTCGCCAAATTGGAATTCCTCGTCGTGCAGGACATGTATCCGACGACCGAGACCGCGCAACTGGCCGACCTCTACCTTCCCGCCGCCGGTTGGGGCGAAAAGGAAGGCACGTTCATCAACTCCGAGCGCCGCTACGGATTGCTCAAAAAAGTCCGCCGCGCCCCGGGCCAAGCGTTGAGCGACTTCAACATCTTCCGGCTCATCGCCCACTACTGGGGTTGTGCGGAGATGTTCGCGAAGTGGACTTCGCCCGAAGCCGCCTTCCAGATCCTGAAGCAGCTTTCCGCAGGCCAGCCCTGCGACATAACGGGCATCGACGACTACCCGATGATCGACCAATGCGGCGGGGTGCAGTGGCCGTGGCCTTCCCAGATCCCGGATGCCAGATCCCAGATGCCTGATGCCGAGCGGCGTCTCTTCGCCGACGGCCGCTTCTACACGGCCGACGGCCGGGCCAGGTTCATCTTCGAACAGCCTCGTCCCGTCGCCGAACCGACGTCGCCCGAGTTTCCCGTCGTCCTCCTGACCGGACGCGGAACCAGCGCGCAGTGGCACACCAACAGCCGCACCGGCAAATCAGCCATCCTTCGCCAGCTCTACCCCGCCAACGTCTATGTCGAGATCAACCCCGACGACGCCGAACGATTGGGCATCGAACCCAACTCCACGGTCGAGGTCGCCTCGGCCCGCGGGCGCATTACCGCCACGGCATTCGTCACCGGCACCGTCCAGCCGGGCACGGTCTTCATGCCCATGCATTATCCGGAAACAAACAAGCTCACCTTCCCCGCGTTCGACCCCTATTCGAGGCAGCCCAGCTACAAGCACTGCGCCGTGAATCTCAAACCCCTCTGAGCCATGAACCAGATCGCCGAAGAATCCCGCACGTTCGATGTCGAGAAGTGCGTCCGCTTCCACGACGCCCACGCCGAGGTGACGGAACTGTCCGTGACAGAGTATTCACGGATCGCCGTCTGGGGCGTGAAGCCCGGCCAGGAAGTCGGGGCCCACACGCATCCCGCCGGACAGGACACCTGGGTGATGGTCCGCGGCCAGCTGACCTACTACCTCGGCAACGGCCGGACCCGCACTATCCGCGCGGGCCAGCTCGACATCGCCGACCGGAACGAAGTCCACGGCGCGCGCAACGACGGCACCGAGGACGCCGTCTTCCTCTCGATCTACAACGCCCCCGAGATCGGCTGGGCCAAGGCCGAAAAGTAATTCTCGATGAGCACTGCAAGCGTTCCAAAAGCTCCCGACGGCGAATTCACCGTCGTGCAGAAGGAGTTTCTCGCCGGACTCATGGCCGGAGTCGCCCAGCGCAACATCTATCCCTACGTCGGCATCGTGCCCGGTTCCGGAGCGATCACGGCGACGCCGTCCGAAGGCGGGGAGAACCTGGCGTCGCCTTCGACCAAATGGCATGGCCAGGACGTCGCCGATCTCTGCAAGCAGGAGTTGTGGAAGATGCAGGAACACGGCCTCGATTGCTGGGACCGCCTTCTGGCGCATTCGGACGCCGACAAGCATCCCGACGACGAGCACAACTTCCGATTCCGGTTCTACGGGCTCTTCTATGTCGCGCCGAATCAGGCGTCCTTCATGCTCCGTTGCCGCATTCCGGCCGGCGAACTCACGTCCGTTCAACTGCGCGGCCTCGCCGAGATCGCTGACCTCTACGGCAACGGCAAGTCGGCGATCACCACACGTTCGAACCTTCAGATCCGCGAGATCGCCCCGAAGGACCTGGTCAATGTCCTGACCAGACTCCAGAGCCTCGGCCTCACTTCCAAAGGTTCCGGCGTCGACAACGTCCGCAACATCACCGCCTCCCCCACGGCCGGGATCGATCCGCAGGAGTATCTGGATTCGCGACCGCACGCCTACGGACTCCATCACTACATTCTCAACAACCGCGATCTCTTCGACCTGCCGCGAAAGTTCAACGTCTCCTTCGAAGGCGGCGGCGCCATCGACACGGTCGCGGACACGAACGACATCGGCTTCATGGCGGTGAAGGTCGCAGCGAAACAAGGAGCCTCGCTCAAGGATGGTTCCGCGATCGCCCTTGAGCCCGGCGTCTACTACCGCGTCGAGCTTGCCGGCATCACCGGCCACAAGCAGTTCGCCAAGGATGCCGGGATCGTGATCAAGCCGAACGAAGCCGTCGCCGTCTCGGCCGCCATTCTCCGTGTCTTCTCCGAACACGGCGACCGCACGGACCGCAAGAAAGCCCGGCTCAAGTATCTGATCGACAAGTGGGGCACGGAAAAGTTCCTCGCCGAAACCCAGAAGAAGCTGGCCTTCCCGCTCGTAAAGCTCGCGGCCGACCAATGCCTTCCGCGGCATCCGGCGATCCGGCATGGCCATGTCGGCGTCTATCGCCAAACCCAACCCGGCCGCAACTACGTCGGAGCCGTCGTTCCAGTCGGCATCATGTCGTCGAAGCAGATGCGGCGCGTGGCGGACCTCGCGGAGAACTACGGCGCCGGCCAACTCCGGCTCACGCCCTGGCAGAACTTCATCATCACCGATGTCCCGGAAGGCTTCGTTGAAACGCTGAAACGCAGCCTCGCGAGGACCGGATTCCCCACCGACACCACGAACATCCTCGGCGGCCTCGTCGCATGCACCGGGAACAACGGCTGCAAGTATTCCAGCGCCGACACCAAGGGGAACGCCGTGGCCCTCGGGGACCATCTCAACCGCAAGCTGCAACTCGACCAGCCGATCAACATCCACCTCACCGGCTGCCCGAACAGCTGCGCCCAGCATTACATGGGCGACATCGGCATGCAGGCCGTCCGCGTCGCGAGCGGCAAGGACAACGTCGAAGGCTACAACATCGCGTTCGGCGGCGGCTTCGGCAGCCACCAGGGCGTGGCCAAACAGGTGTTCAGCAATCTTCCATTCACCGAGATCCCCGGACTGCTTGAGAAGGTCCTGAAGGTCTACCTCGCCAAACGCCAGGGCGGCGAAAGCTTCGCCGTCTTCACGCGGCGCCATGAGTTGAAGCAGTTGCAGGAGCTCTTTTCGGAATGAACCCATGAACGCCTTCATCCCCCAGCTTCCCGAGTCCGCGCCGTTCACTCCGGAACAACGCGCCTACCTGAACGGCTACCTCGCCGGCCTGTTCTCGTATGTGCCGGTGCCGACCACCGTCG
>JAYUUX010000705.1:0-4035 GCA_043754645.1 Verrucomicrobiales bacterium
CCACGTCGTGCCGCTGCGGGTGAACACGTAGGCCGCGCCGGACTGGCTGGCGCTGTTGTTCGCCTGGTTGCCGTTCACGCCGGTGGCGTTGCTGTCCTCGTGATAGGCTCCTACTATCACCGTGTCGCCCGACACGGCCACAGACCAGCCGAACTGGTCAAACTCCCCGGTGTTGCTTGCCTTTAGATAGGCTTGCTGAGTCCACGTCGTCCCGCTGCGGGTAAACACGTAGGCCGCGCCGGACGAGTAGGCGGAATCGTCGGCCTGGTTGCCGTTCACGCCCGTGGCATTACTGGCCTCATAAAGCGCTCCTACGACCACCGTGTCGCCCGAGACGGCGACGGAGTAGCCAAACTCGTCCAACTCGCCCGTGTTGCTGGCCTTGAGATACGCCTGCTGGGCGACGGGGTCAATGGTCAGCGGGTAGCGCGCGTCGCGTTCGTCCACGAGCAGGCGGAGGATGGATTGAGAGTTCGGAGTTGAGGGTTGGGTCTCGGAAGGCTCAAAGCGCGAGCGCAGCACTTTGCCATCGGCATCCCAGACCTTGAGGCCGGAATAGGTAAGCACCGTGGCACCGCCAGCATCGCGGAACTCAACGCCGAGCGCATCGGACGTGACGTGTGGTCGCAAGCCGCCGCGCACCGCGAGAGTGAAGGAGAGGAGCGCCGAGCTTTGCTCGGCCTTCGGGGCGTCCGCTTCACCTCGGGCCGAGCGATGCTCGGCGCTCCGGGTCTCGGGCCGCTGCGCGATCGTGAAGCCGTGCTCCAGCCCGCGCTGGTCGTTGATGAACCATTCCCGCACCTGGGCATCCCATTGGTAGGTGAGCCGCTGTCCCTCCGCCTTGACCGCCGGCGTGCCTGCGATGGTGTGCTGGTTTTCACCGAAGCCGTAGCTCTGCAGCTCGAGCCCCCAGTTCCAACCGGCATCCTTTGGCTGGGCGACAAAACCGCGCTTGTCGAACGTGGTGAGCCATTGCTGCCCGGGATTACGCGCCTGCCAGCCGGTATCCGTGGGTTGGAACGAATGACGCCCGGCATCGTAGGCCGCGCGGATGTTTTGCCAGTCGGACTTGGCCAGCCCGTCCGGCACCTGGTCAGGCGAGGTAAGCTGCTGGGTCTTGCCTGTAGATGCGGCTTGGGCGGTGTGCGTGAACGAACACGCCAACGCGGCGAGGAGGAGGGAGGGCAGCCAGCGGGATGGGTTCATGGCGAGTGCAGTCAGCGGGATAACCTTGGTCGTCGGCCGCGTCATCCGGCCACCCGGGGAAGCTGGGTGATTCCGCCGGCGGCACGCCAGCCGAAAGTCGGTAGGATGGATGGGCATGTCGCACCCCGGTTTTTTGCAAGCGACCCATTCGCCGGCCCGGCCAAGGACTTCAGGTGGCGAAGGCCTCTTGCCTGCGCCACTCAATCAACCGCGATCCTCCGGACCCGGTGCGAGAAACTGAGATGCGTCGGACCAGCACACAACGGATTGAATCTGGACCTGTCTTCCCGCGTCCTGATACAGACTTAAAGCCATGCGCGATCACGTCATTCTCCATCACCTCCGGCTTGCGGCCCTCACGGGCTTCGCGGCCAGCCTTGTTGCCCTCAGCCCGGCCTACGCCCAGCAGTTCAGGCTGATCCAGGACGACTTCCCGTTCCAAAAGGCGTCGATCGGCACTGTCATCGTCGGCAACCAGAGCACGGACAAGGCGTCCAAGGGAGTCGCCATCCGTCTGGGCGACAACGCGGCGACCTCGTTCGACGAGGACATCCTCCGGTTCCAAGGAGGATGGGTCGGCGGCTTCATCTCCGAGAAGGGCGTGACCTTCAACGGCTCGCACGGCGGCCATCCGGAGATGATCGGCACGCAAAAATTCGCCTCCAAGACCGGGCCTGCCTGGGCCGGTGAAGACGCCAGCTTCAAGGATGTCCGCCCGGAACCGTTCGGCCCGATTCCCAAGTCCCTGGCCCGCTTCGACGGCATCTACGTGAATGGCGACAAAGTCGTCGTCGCCTACACCGTCAAGGGCACCAAGATCTACGACCAGCCAAGCTCCGTTGCCGCCGATGGCGAAGTGGCCTTCGTCCGCAGCATCCGTCTCGATCCTCCCAAGGGCGGCTTTTTCAGCAGCGCCAAGACCAAGGAAACGGTTCACAACAACGTGGCCTTCGTCGACGGCGCGACCGGTTCTGTCGAAGGCGGAGTGGCCACTCTGACCAAGGGCGACAACGTGACCAAGGTCCGCATCGACGGATCATTGGACGGCGTTTCGCTCAGCGCGAAGGACGGCAACGTTCTCCTGACCATCGCCAAGGGCACCAAGGCCGGTTCCTTCAACCTTGTCGTCTGGGGTGGTTCCGCCGCCAAGGCCGCGGAGTTCGCCAAGATCAGCACTTCGGGAGTTTCGGTCGTCGATTTCACCAAGCCTGGCGCCAATCGCTGGCCCGAGCCGGTCATGACGAAGGGCGCGCTCGAAACCAGCGCCACCCCCGACGGAGCCTACGTGACCGATTCGTTGACCGTGCCCGACACCAACCCGTGGAAGCGCCGCGTCCGCATCGGCGGACTCGACTTCTTCAAGGACGGAAAGTCCGCCGCCGTCTGCACCTGGGACGGGGACGTCTTCATCGTCTCCGGCATCGACGAGAAGCTGGAGAACCTCAAGTGGACCCGTTACGCCAGCGGCCTGTTCGAGGCCCTGGGCTTGAAGATCGTCGACGAGCAGATCTATGTCATCGGCCGGAACGGCATCACCCGCTTCACCGACTTCAACAAGGACGGCGCGGCCGACTACTACGAGAATTTCAACAACGACATCACGGCCTCGTGGGGCTTCCATGAATTCGTCTTCGACCTCCAGGGCGACAAGGAAGGCAACTTCTACTTCGCCAAGGCGGCTCCCGTGAAAGGCGGCGGCCGCGGCTTCGGCGGCGGTGGCGGCAACGGCGAAGTCTCCGCCAGCGCGGGCAAGTTGATGAAGGTCTCGAAGGACGGCTCCAAGTTTGAAGTCGTTGCCAGCGGCCTCCGTGCCCCGAACGGCATCGGCGTGAATCCGTGGAACGGCCAGCTCACCACCGGCGACAACGAAGGCACGTGGGTGCCCGCCTGCCCGATCAACTGGGTCAAACCCGGCGGCTTCTACGGCGTCGAGGAGACCGGCGGCATGAAGGAATTCGCCAAGCGCGACAAGCCCCTCGCCTGGTTGCACCACGGCACGACCGATAACTCCGGCGGCGGCCAGACCTGGGTGCAGGGCAACAAGTGGGGCCTGCCCGAAGGCGAGCTGCTCCACACGTCCTACGGCCAGTGCCAGCTCTTCCACGTCCTCAAGGAAGAGGTCAGCGGCCAGATGCAGGGCGGCGTGGTGAAGTTCCCGCTTAAGTTCACCTCCTCGGCCATGCGCCCCGTGTTCAACAAGGTCGACGGCCAGCTCTACGTCGCCGGTCTCCAAGGTTGGCAGACCAAGGCCGTGAAGCTCGGTGGCGTTGACCGCGTGCGCTACACCGGAAAGCCCCGCTACACCGCGGACGACCTCAAGGTCACCTCGGACGGCGTGCAGGTCCGCTTCACCCAGCCGCTCGACGCCGCGTCGGTCAAGGATCTCCAGAACTTCTCCGTCCAGCGTTGGAACTACGAAGTGAAATATGGCGACGACAAGATCCAGGGCGGCCGCATCATCCGCAACGAAGGCCACGGCAAGATGAACTACGGCGGCACCGAAGTCTCGGCGGCCGATTCCATGAAGCTGGGCCGCGACCGTCTCGAGGTCTCGAAGGCCGACCTCTCGGCCGACGGCAAGACCGTCACGCTGCACTTCGCTGACTGGCGTCCGGCGCATCAGATCCTGACCAAGTTCACCCTGAAGTCGAAGGACGGTAAGGAGCTCAACCAGGAGATCCTCCAGACCGTGAACGTCGTCCCCGGCGCCGCGAAACTGAACTAGGCCGAAGCGGATTCAGCAGTCAATCAACGATCGGGCTCCGGTGCAAACCGGAGCCCGTTTTCGTTTCGTAGGCCGCGCGTCCTCGCGCGGCCAGAAGTTGCTCC
>JAYUUX010000706.1:0-2763 GCA_043754645.1 Verrucomicrobiales bacterium
CCGGACGGAGGGGTGGAACTTCGCTTGAAGCTCTCCAGCCTCGACGAGATCCGGCGCTGGGTCCTCGGTTGGGGTGGGAGTTGCCGGGTGGTGGGGCCGGCCGAGTTGGCGACATCCGTCCGGCGAGCGGCCGAACAGATGGCTGCATTGTATCCGCCCGGCAAAGCGCAAGGTTGACCTCTCCGAGGGCGTTTTGCAGGTTCCGGCGATCTATGAATTCACCCGCAGACACGCTGAAGATGGAGTTTCTCACTTTTGGCACAGGGGCAATCGCGAAGGACGGCCAGACGGTTTCAGTCCACTACACCGGGCGTCTTACTGACGGGACCAAGTTCGACAGTTCGGTCGACCGGAATGAGCCGTTCGAGTTCGTCGTCGGGGCTGGCCAGGTCATCGGTGGATGGGACGCGGCCGTGGGCCGGATGCGGACAGGGGACAAGGTGCGGCTATCGGTTCCACCCGAGATGGGTTATGGGGCCGGCGGGTATCCCGGCGCCATTCCTCCGAACGCAACCCTGGTTTTCGACGTGGAGCTTCTCGAGGTTCGTTGAGCCGTCTCCATCATGGCTATAGCGACAAAGGCGCGGGAAGGCGGCGCTTGACGGTGCTTTGGGTGGTTGTCAGTGTGCTGTGACAAAGGCAATAGACTGCTGGGTCAGACCAGCGCCGAAGTCGGAGAAGCCAATTCTGCCGACTTTTTTGTTCCCCGGAAGGGGCCTTTGAACTGAGCTATGAACGCCGATTTTATTGCCGTCCTCGACTACTGGGAACGCGAGAAGGGCATCAGCCGAGAAGTGCTGGTGGCCGCGGTCCAAGAGGCGCTCCTTGCTGCCGCCAAGAAGGCGGTCGGTCCCGCCCGCGAGCTCAGTTGCGAGATCGATTCGAAGACGGGGGACATCAAGGCCTTTGCCAAGCTGGTGGTCGCCGACAAGGTTCTTTCGAAGCACGACCAGATCTCCATCTTCGACGCCCGGAAGATCCGGGCCGACGTCCAGATCGGTGAAGAGGTCCAGATCGAGGTGACTCCGGCCGGGTTCGGCCGCATTGCCTCCCAATACGCCAAGCAGTCCCTGATGCAGGGGATCCGGCGCATGGAAAAGGCGATGATCTACACCGAGTTCAAGGACCGGGTCGGCGAGATCATCTCCGGAGTCGTCCGGCGATTCGAGCGTTCCGACGTGATGGTCGATCTCGGAAAATTCGAGGCCATCCTCCCCAACCGCGAGCGCGTTCCCACGGAGGAATACCAGGTGGGCGAGCGCATCCGGTGTTACGTCAAAGCGGTGGAAAACGGTCCCCATGGCCCCGACATCATCCTGTCGCGTGCCGATCCGATGTTCGTCATCAAGCTGTTCCAGATCGAGGTCTCCGAGATCAACGACGGCACGATCGAGATCAAAGGTGTCGCCCGCGAACCCGGATTCCGGACCAAGCTCGCCGTATGGACACGGGACGACAAAGTCGACCCCGTCGGTGCGTGCGTCGGCCTGCGTGGCCAACGCGTGAAGAACATCGTCAAGGAGCTGAACAACGAGAAGGTCGACATCATCAAGTGGTCGACCAACATCCGCGAGTTCATCACCAATTCCCTCTCCCCGGCGAAGCTCAAGGCCTTCGAAATCGACGAGGTCAACAAGCGCGCCAAGGTCCTCACCAGCGAGGACCAACTCTCGCTTGCGATCGGCAAACGTGGCCAGAACGCCCGTTTGACCGCGAAGCTGACCGGCTGGCACATCGACATCGAGGCGGAGGTCGTGGTCAATGTCGGGTTCGATTCCAAGGTCGCCCGGGCCGTCGACGAGATGGCCGCGATTCCGGGGATCTCCCGCGAATCCGCCGACAAGCTGGTTCATCACGGGTTCCTCAATCTTGAGATGCTCGGACAAGCGGAGCCTTCGGACCTGGAAGGCTTCGAGGACATCAAGGACCAGGCCGCCGAGATCCTCGCCTCCGTCAAGGAAGAGCTAGCCCGGCGTAATGGAGGGGTCGTCTGAAGCGCGCAGCCGCCCCGTGTGGGTCGGCTGAAGCGCACGAAATACTGCTATGCCCGTTCGGATCTACGAAATCGCCAAACAGCTCGGAGTCGAGAGCAAGACCGTCCTGGTCAAAGCCAAGGAATTGGGCATCAGCGCCGCGAAGGTTCCATCGAGCTCGCTCGACAAGATCACGGCCGAATACCTGTTCGAACAAATGGGCGGTGCGCCTGCGGCCATCGAGGCCCCGGTGGCGCCGGCGCCCATGCCCGAGTTGAAGGTGGTGGCGGAAGCCCCGGCACCACCCCCCGCCCCCGAGCCTGTTGTCGAACCCGAGGCTGTCGTGGCCCGCGTTCCTGACCGTGTGGTTGTGGAGCACATCGCTCCGACGCCCGCGGTCGTTGTCGAGGATCCCGTTGTCGCGGTGGCGGCTCCTCCGGTTGTGGAGCCTCGGGTTGTTGTTGCTGAAACTCCCGCGAGTCCCGCGCCTGTCGCCGCGGCGCCGGTTCAGGAAGTTCCGCCCGCCCCGGTCATTCCTCCTGAGCCTCCCAAGAGCACGTTGGGCCAGAAGGTTGGCTTCATCCAGCTTCCGACGCGTTCGCAACCGCAACGTCCCCCCGAACGCGGAAACGACCGTGGCCCCCAGCGGCCTTCGTCTCCAAGCCCGGCACCGGCCCCGGCTTCGGGCCAGCAACGCCCGGCCTTTCCCCAGCGGCCCGCGTTTCCGCAGCGTCCGGGCGCTCCCCAGCATCGTGCCCCCGGCACGAGCTTCCACACCCGTGGCATCCAG
>JAYUUX010000707.1:0-9536 GCA_043754645.1 Verrucomicrobiales bacterium
GGATTAGATGTCAGCAATGGCCCTGTCCTGTCAAAGACCGTGTGCCGGAGTATTCCATACTGAAAGGCAGGCCCGGACTTGGCTTCCGCCGGTTCACCGGCACACTCACCGCACCTCCCATGAAAGCCCGTATCCTTTCCACGCTCGTTCCACTCGCGTTCGCCTGGTCGTCGTTCGCCGCCGCGCCTGTGCCGGAGGTCGCAACTCTGAACACTCTGCGGACCTTTCCGAAGGTCACGTCCGCCGCCGCTTGGAGAATCCGCGCGCTGGAGATCCGCGACCAGGCGCTGGTCAGCTGCGGGCTGTTGCCGATGCCGGCCAAGACACCGCTCAACGCGAAGATCTTCGGCCGTGTCGAGCGCGACGGCTACTCGGTCGAGAAGGTCTATTTCGAATCGCTGCCGGGCATCTACGTGGCGGGAAACCTCTACCGTCCGCTGGGCCAGGGCGCCGGACCGTTCGCCGCGACGCTGAATCCCCACGGGCATTGGGAGGAAGGCCGGTTCAGCGACTCGAAGGACGGTTCCACCGCCGCCCGCTGCATCAGCCAGGCGCGCCACGGTATCATCGCGTTCAGCTTCGACATGGTGGGCTACAACGACACGTCGCAGTTCAACACCAGCCTCGCCGTCGGCAATCCCGGGAAACGGAAGAACTACGACCCGCATTCCGCGACCTTCAGCCAGCCGACGAACTTCTACTGGAACATCAACCTCATGGGCCTGCAGGTGTGGAACTGCGTCCGCGGACTCGACTTCCTCGAAAGCCTGCCGGACGTGGACCGGAGACGCCTCGGCGCAACGGGCGAATCCGGCGGTGGCACGCAGACGTTCATGCTCGGAGCCATCGACGACCGGCTGGCCGCGCAGGCGCCGATCGTGATGGTGTCGCACTCGATGCAAGGCGGCTGCCGCTGCGAGAACGCGCCGGGACTTCGGATCCGGCATTCGAACATGGAGATCGCCGCCGCCGCCGTGCCGCGTCCGCAGTTTCTCGTCGCCGCCACGGGGGATTGGACGAAGACGACCGACACGATCGAAGGCCCGTCCATCGAATGGATCTACCAGCTGGCCGGCGCGGGAGACCGCTTCGGTTGGAAGATTTTCGAGGCGCCGCACAACTACAACCTGCGCACGCGTGAAGCGGTGTATGGCTTCCTCGGCAAGACGCTCCGGCCCGATGCGTTCCCCAATGGTTGGCAGGAAGCGGCCTACACGAAGGAGCCGGACTCGGAGCTGCGAGTGTTCCCGGACGGAAAGTTTCCCGCGAACGCCAAGACCGAGGGCGATGCCATCGGTTACCTGATCGGCGAAGCGGAGAAGAACCGGGCCGCATTGATGAAGCCCGAAGCCGCCGGGCTTCGCGCGCGTCTGCTTGCCGCCACGTTCCAGATCCACGCGGAGGACATTCAAGCGGGCGCATTCAATGAGTCCGCCTCCACGCTCAACTTCAAGGCCTCCTCTGCGACGACGACCTATGAGTCGGCCGATGGCATCCGCGTCACGTTGCACCAGCCGGTGAACGGGAAGCGTCGCCCCGTCCTGCTCGTGGCCGATGCCGACGGTGTCGTCGCCAATACGCTGCCGACCGCGAAGGAGTTGGAGGCGCTGCTCGACCGCGGGCATCCGGTGGCGGTGCTGGAATCGCTCTCGCGTTACCCGGGGCGCGTCGCCGGGACGCAGTCCGTGCACGCGAGACCGGACTACTTCACCACCTTCACCTGCTACAACCGCACGCTGGCGCAGGTCGCGGTTCGCGATGTCGTGCGCGCGACGGAGTTCCTGAAGACCGAGCTAGGGCGAAAGGATCTTGTCGTGAGCGGACGTCGCGCGGGAGCCGGCTGGGTTTCGATGGCGTCGCCGTGGCTGGGTGACATCGCGCTGGAAACGACGGGCATGAAGGTCACCTTGGCCGGAGCGGAATCGGTCCAGATCCCGGAAGCCTTCGTGCCTGGCATCGGACGGTTGGGCGGAGTCTTCGGCGTGCCGACGCTGCGCGATGCCGGCCACATCGTCGTGCATGGCGGACCGGAAAACGTGGGCATTGCGGCGAATCCGCTGAAGGCGCGGTTCAAGGCGAAGAACGATCCGCTCAAGGTGATGGCCAAGACCCTCGCGCCGGTCGACGTGATGAAGCAGTTCAAGGACTGATGGCCGGAAGAGCGGATCTACTTCCAGAACTTCCAACGACTCGGTGGCTTGGCTTCCCCGGATGGAGGTTTCGGCCTCCGGGCTTCGGTGTCGACGACCTCGAAATCGGTCACGAGGCATACGGCGTTTCCGGACGAATCGAGGCCGAACCACGAGGCATACAGGCCGTCGCCGAAGCCGCTGGAGAAGGCGATGGCGTTGGTCGGCGGGGATTGGCTGACGGGAATGTTGGCGGAAAACCATTCGTCGTCGGGCGCGACCTCCAGCGCTTCCTCGATCAGTTGATCCCACTGGCCTGTCGTTTCCAGTTCCGTGGCCACGATGGCGAGCGCGGAGGAATCAAGGAAGCAGCCCGTGGCGCTGTCCACGCCGTAGCCGGTCATCTCGAGATCGTCGTCCTCCACCGTCCGGGCGCGTTCCCACGAGACGGGCGAAGCATCGCTGAAGCGCACGATGGCCGCCGCCACGCGGGCCTGCTCGGTGTCCGTGCCGAGCACGAGCGACACCGGATACGAACCCGGCGGCACCGTCCGCACGAACGCCTCCTCCTCGCCCGAGATCACCGATGGATCACACGCCACGATCCGCCCCGTAGGGAGCAGCAGCGAACCCGAGTCGTGCCGGCGCAACGTCCAACCGCTGGTCGCGTTGTCGCCGGTGGACGAGGCGGTCCAGAACGGGAGAAGGTTTGCAGGGTGTTCGGCCATGGGTCGGGAAGGTCGTCTTGGAATCGGCGAGTTCAAGATTTTAGCACCGGAGGTGCGGAAGAGAGTAGCCCACAGCGTGAGCTGTGGGTTCGGGTCCGATTAGGACAAAGCCCCGGATGGGGCGGAAGAATTTCGGTGGTCGAAGATCCACGGTTCTGTCGCCCCATCCGGGGCTCATCGCGCTCTGCGGCAAACCCACGGCTCACGCCGTGGGCTACTGTCTGTCGCCGCTCCGCGGCTTTCATCTTCGGATCGTCAGGTTGAAAGGCCGCACGGAAGCTAGGCTTTAGGCCTTCGGAAAATGGACCTCACAATAAGAGTGGCCATGAAGGTCAGCAGGAAGACGAAGGAATACACCAACGGTCCCGACGGAGGCGAATGGAAACCCGCGTGAAGGCCGGCGTCGAAAGCGGGCACCGCTTTGCAGAGAAGCAGTGACAACATCAATGCCGGAAGCCGGATCGGAAGTAGCATTCCGGAGAGCGGCTCTGGCCAATGGCTGCTCTCGCCAAAATAGTCTTCAGCTACAACCAGGGCGCAAACGGCTGATGCGACGACGAACGGGAGGAGCAAGCCCGACGCGGGCTTCTTCATGGCCTTCGCGAGGTTCCAGAAACCTTGGTCCCGTGGTTGCATGGATCACTTTGCGCTGCTTGGTGTTCTTGAATTCAGGGGCGGGAGCACCTTGATGCGCTTTGCGACCTCGGCCAGTTCCTTTGGGTCAGCGAACTTCCGTCGCTCTTCGTCCCTTCCGGGTCCGAACACCACATCTTGGATTGGCGAGTCCTCCGGATGCTGGATCAGATGCCTCAGGCGAACTTCATTGGTGGTCCAGTGCCCATAGCCGCCCCGGAAAAATATCACGCCACCCGGGACGGATTCATCCTCCGATAGGTAGAACAGGATCGGGAACCAGGTTGGGTCGGAGTTCCTCAGGCCTGACACGTAGTGAAACGTCTTCCACTTGTCGTGCCATTCCGGCGGCACCGCGTTGTAGGCGCTCGTTGTAGAGCTGGCGAGTTGCACCAAGTTGGACGGGTAAACCCCGCCGTTGTCGTCGGCGGCCATGTTCAGGGACAACGCGGCATTCTTGGTTATGTAGACCATGTTGATCTTGAACCCCGTGGGCCGCGCTTTCCGGTATGCCGCCCACAGCGCCACGGCTGCCATGACCACTACAAAGGCTGCGACGACCTGGCGGCGCCTAAAAACTGACCGCCTGTTAGCAGGAATCTTTTGAGGCGATTCGGTCATGTCAGACGTTGAGTCAGCTCACGCCGAGTAGTCGAAATACACCGTCTTGAGGCGCGAGTAGAACTCCACTGCGCCGGCGCCCTGTTCCTTGAAGCCGTCGGTGCTGCTCTTCTTCAGGCCGCCGAACGGCGCCTGCAACGCGAGGCCGGTGCTGATCTGGTTCACCTTCACCACGCCGCACTCGATCTTCTCGGAGTAGACCATCGCCTTCTTGAAGTCGCGGGTGATGAGGCTGGCGCTCAGACCGACGTCCACGCCGTTCGCCACCTTCAACGCCTCTTCGAAGCTGTCCACCGCGATGAGGGCGCAGACGGGGCCGAAGACTTCTTCCTGCGCGATGCGCATGGTGGGCGTCACGTCGCCGAGCAAGGTGGGCTGCATGAAGTAGCCGTGGGCGAGGTCGCCATCGGTCAGCTTTGCGCCGCCCCAGAGGAGCTTCGCGCCTTCCTTCACCGCGATGTCGATGTAGTCGAAGTTGCCCTGGAATTCCTGCGCGTTGACCGAGGGTCCCATGGTGACGCCGTCCGTCAGGCCGTTGCCGACTTTGATGGCCTTCATCTTCTCGATGAGCTTCTCGGTGAAGGCGGGGAGGACGCTGCGTTCCACGATGACGCGGCTGGTGGCGGTGCAGGCCTGGCCGGTGAGGCCGAAGGCGGCGATGGCCACAAGGCGCGCGGCGAGATCGAGGTCGCCGTCGGCGAGGACGATGGTCGGGTTCTTGGAGCCCATCTCCAGCTGCGAACGGGCCATGCGCTGCGCGAGCTGCTGGTAGATGCCGTGGCCGATCTTGTAGCTGCCGGTGAAGGAGAGCGCGATGATGTCGGGGTTGGTCGCGAGTTCACCGCCGACGCTGCGGCCGTCGCCGGTGACGACGTTGAGGACACCCTTGGGCAGGCCGGCTTCCATGAGCGCCTTGGCCACTTCGAAGGTCATGGCCGGAGCCTGAGAGGCGGGCTTAATGACGACGGTGTTGCCGCAGAGCAGGGCGGGGGCGAGCTTCCAGACCGGGATGGCGATGGGGAAATTCCACGGCGTGATCAGGCCAACGATGCCGATGGGTTCGCGGCGGGTCAGGAGGAGATTGCCGGGCAGATCATGCGGAATGGTCTGGCCGCCGAGCGTATAGCTCAGGCCGCCGAAGAAGCGGAGGATGTCGGCCGAGCGCTGCACTTCGCCGGTGGCTTCGGCGAGCGTCTTGCCTTCTTCGCGGGTCAGGAGCTTGGCGAGGTCGGCCTTGCGGCTTTCGAGGATCTGCGAGGCCTTGCTGAGGATGCGGCCCCGGGCGGGCGCGGTCTGCGCGGCCCATCCGGGGAAGGCTGCCTTGGCGGCGGCGATGGCTGCCTGCGCGTCGGCCTGCGCGCTGTGCGGATAGGTGGCGACGGTCTCCCGCGTGTCGGCCGGGTTCGTGGTGGAGAAGGTTTTGCCGGAGGCGGCTGCGATCCATTCGCCGCCGATGAGGTTCTGGTAGCTCTGCATGATTCGAAACGGTGTCGGCCCGGCGACGGGAAGGGAAGGAGGAAGACGATCCATCCGCGAAGACTGAGGAGCGGCAAAACTTCGTCGCCGACGATGTGAATCGGCGAAGCCGATCGGCGTCGAAGGCTGCATGGATTCCGCCTCTTCTTCGCCCGCTTTCCCGCTTCACCTCCGGCGCCGGGCTGGCTTAATCGCCTCCGTGAATTCCCCGCTGCGCACGCTCTTCGTCGTCGCCCTCATCGCGCGCGCCGTTTCGGCGGCCGACAGCTTTCCCGAGCCCTACGACTCGGAGAAGGCGGGCAAAGCCCCCATGTCCGCCGAGGAAGCGGCCAAGACCTTCAAGATGCCGCCGGGCTTCAAGGTCAGCGTCTTCGCCAGCGAGCCGGATGTGCGCCAGCCGATCGCGATGGCCTTCGATCCGCGTGGACGTTTGTGGATCGCGGAAAACTACACCTACGCCGAGGCGTCTGTGAAATTCGCCACGAACCTGTCCGACCGTGTCGTCATCTTCGAAGACGCCGACAACGACGGGCGTTTCGACAAACGCTCCATCTTTTACGACAAGGCCAAGCTCCTCACGAGCGTCGAGCTCGGCATGGGCGGCGTCTTCCTCATGTGCCCGCCGAAGCTGCTCTTTGTCCCCGACCGCAATGGCGACGACGTGCCCGATGGCGAACCCGAAGTTTTGCTCGACGGGTTCACCACCACGACCGGCAGCCACCACACCTTCGCCAACGGCCTTCGCTGGGGCCCTGACGGCTGGCTCTGGGGCCGGGTCGGAATCTCCAGCCAGGCCCGCGTCGGCAAACCTGGCACGCCCGAATCGCGGCGCGTCGCCATGAACGGCGGCATCTGGCGCTATCATCCCACGAAGCGGATCTTCCAGGCCGTGAGCCACGGCACGACAAATCCCTGGGGCATGGATTGGAACGAGCATGGCGAACCCTTCTTCATCAACACCGTGATCGGCCATTTCTGGCATGGCATTTCGGGCGCCTACTTCGACCGGATGCACGGCGAGCACGTCAACAAACATGCCTACGAGTTCATCGGCCAGCACGCGGACCACCACCACTTCGACACGGGCGCAGGCTGGACGAAGAGCCGCGCGGCCATGGACGGAAGCAGCTTCGCGGCGAACAGCGACAACCTGGGCGGCGGCCATGCGCATTGCGGGTTGATGATCTACCAGGGCGAGAACTGGCCGGCGGAGCATCGCGGAAAGGCCTTCACGCTGAATCTCCACGGCCGCCGCATCAACACCGAGCGGATCGAGAGGGAAGGTTCCGGCTACGTCGCGAAGCACGACGCGGATTTTCTGACCGTGGGCGATCCGTGGTTCCGCGGCATCGACCTCATCCAGGGACCGGACGGCGGGGTCTTCGTCGCCGACTGGTCGGACACGGGCGAATGCCACGAGCACGACGGCGTCCATCGCAGCTCCGGCCGAATCTACAAGATCACCTACGGCGATCCGAAGAAGCCCGAGTTCGGTGATCTGACGAAGTTGACCGGCTCGCAGCTCCTTCCCCTGGTCACGAGCAAGAACGAGTGGCTTGCGCGCCAGGTGCGGCAGGTTCTTGCCACCAAGACCGCCCTGCGGGAGCGAACCGGGATCTCGCAGAACGAACTGCGCCTCGAGTTCGGCCGGAAACGGACGCCCGCGGACCGGCTCAAAGTGATCTGGGCTTTGCATGCCATCGGCGGGGCGGAGGGATTCTGGCTGGCCGATCGGGTCTCCGGCGGCAGCCGTGAGGGCAACGAGTATTCACGCGCCGGGGCCGTCGGGCTTCGCAGCAGCGAAGTCTTTCTGGCCAGATCCCACGAAGAGGAACGCCGTCTGGGACGCCTTCAGCCCGCCTACGATGTGGTGGACCTGTTCGTGAAATCCTCCAAGCAACTCGTCTGGCTGGCCGAGCGGGAGCAGTCGCCGCTCGTCCGGCTCAAACTGGCCGAGGCGTTGCAAAGTTTCCCGGTCGAATACCGCAAGCCGCTCGCTGAACAGCTCGTGAAGCGCGCCGCCGACGCTTCCGATCACAACCTCCCGCTGCTGCTCTGGTATGGCATCGAGCCGATCGTCGCGGCCGATCCCAAGGCCGGTGTGCAGCTCGCCATGGCCAGCCGGATCCCGACCGTCCGCCGTCTCATCGCGCGTCGCATCGCGGAAGACGCCGAAGCCGAACCTGCCAACATCGCCTCGCTTCTCGGCGCCGCCGCCGGGAGCGAATCTTCGATCAAGACCGACATCGTGCTGGGATTGAGCCAGGCGTGGAAGGGCTGGCGGAAGCTGTCCGCGCCCGACGGTTGGGCGGCGTTCTCCGACAGTCTGACGACCTCGGCCGATTCCGTCCTCCAGTCCAAGCTATCCGGGATCAACCTACTCTTCGGCGATGGGCGCGCGTTGGATGAACTCCGCACCGTCGTTGGCGATGGCTCCGCCGATGTCGCTGCGCGCCGCGCCGCGTTGAAGACCTTGCTCGATGGAAAAGCCGAGAACCTCGGACCGCTGCTGAAGAAGCTCGCGGACGATTCCCGTCTCCGCGCCGACGCCATCATCGGCCTGCTCCAGATCGGCGACGCGTCGGCCCCGGCATTGGCGATCTCCAAGTATCCGCAGGTCACGACCGGGGAACGCGCGCAGCTGATGGGTGCGATCGTGACGCGGCCCGCTGCTGCCAGGTCGCTTCTCGCGGCGGTTGGTGACGGCAAGATTCCCAAGACCGATCTGACGCCCTTCCATGCCCGGCAGATTGCCGGGCTCAACGACGCCGCGCTCACGGCGCGGCTCACCGAAGTCTGGGGCGCCGTCCGCAGTTCCAGCACCGAGGCCCGGGAGTCTATCGAGCGGTTGAAGAAGGAACTGACGCCGCAGCGGATCGCCTCGGCCGACCTTGTGGCCGGGCGGAAGATCTACAACCAGGCGTGTGCCAGTTGCCACGTCCTGTATGGCGAAGGCGGCAAGGTGGGACCCGATCTCACCGGTTCCGGCCGGGCGAATCTCGACTACCTGCTGGAGAACGTCGTCGATCCCAGCGCCGTGGTGGCGGCTGAATACCGCATGACCATCTTTGAGATGAAGGACGGCCGTGTCCTGAACGGAGTGATCCGCGAGAAGACCGACCGCACGATCACCCTCCAGAGCCAGACGGAGCGCGCCACCTTCGAGCGGCGTGAGATCGAGGCCATGGCGGAATCGTCCGCGTCCATGATGCCCGAAGGCTTGCTTGAATCCCTCACCGCCAACCAACGCCGCGACCTCATCGCCTACCTCATGCATCCTGCGCAAGTGCCGGTGCCTGAATGATTCGGCGCAGGCGACCTGAGCGCGCGTGCGTGGGACCGCGTCCGGCCTGCTTGTCCACCCCGCCGGTTCGTCGTGCCGTCTCGGGAATTGCCGACGGTCCCGCGTTCTGACAGAACCGGCCATGTCCTGCCCCAAGTCCCTGGTCCGTATCGTGTGCGTTCTTTTCGTGGTGGCCGGGCTGACCGCATGCCTGTCGCGCCCATCCTCTGGACCGGCGCCGATCACACGGATCGCGTTCGGGTCGTGCATCAACACCGACCGTCACCCGATGCTCGAGAGAACGCTGGGGCTGCCGTTCGATCTGTTCGTCCTCCTCGGCGACAACATCTACGCGGACACGACGAGTCCGGCGGTGATGGCCGAGAAGTATCGCGTGCGGAAGGAGGGTCCGTTCGTCCAAGGGCTGAGGAGGAAAGCACCTTTGCTCGCGACTTGGGACGACCACGACTTCGGCGGCAACGACGCCGGCGCGAGTTATCCGATGAAGGCCGAGGCGCAGAGGCTCTTCCTCGATTTCATGGACGTGCCCGCCGAGTCGCCGCGCCGACGGCGCGAGGGGATCTACGATGCGGCGGTCTTCGGTCCGGCCGGCAAGCGCGTGCAGGTGATCCTGCTCGATACCCGCTACTTTCGGAGCGATCTCGC
>JAYUUX010000708.1:0-4147 GCA_043754645.1 Verrucomicrobiales bacterium
GTAGGTCACGAGCATCCCATGGTTGATCAGCAGTCCGCCCCCCGCCGGTAGCCAGAATGGGATCAGGAAACGTTGGGACGCGAACAGCCAGTAGGTCAGAAGCCCGTAGCCCAAGAGCAGCACCGCCACGGAAAGGGAGGCCTGAACCGTGCGGAGGTTCCAGGTGATGGCGGCGGCGAACGTCCCCATAAGCACGATCAGGAACAGGTTCAGCCACAGGGCCGAACTCCGGATGAACCGGTCTCCGATCACCATGGCAGCGACGTTCCAGTGTTTGCTGACAAGATAGGTGTCCTTGGAAAGCGGGGTTGCTCCGCGGTCGGTCAGATCATTGCCGGTGGCCGTTGAACCTACGATGACCAGCTTGTTGCTGAAGGTGTTTTCCTGAGGCTCCTCCCTCCTGAGGATGTTCCTGCCAAGCAGTTGCTCGAAGCTGAGCGTGGTCAGATTGGGGTCGCCGTGGCGCGTCTTCCAGTCGATCAGGAAGAAACCCTCTTCATCCAGGGGGATCGTTCGGCTGACTCCGTTCGTGCCCGGGATCGAAAGGTTTCGCCCAATCAGCTCCGCCTTGTCGAGGTCGAGTCCGAGCGCGCGGGCTGCGAGCATGATGCCCATGTGCCAGGTGCGGAACGTCTGGAAAGGTTTCGAAGGCGGACCGTTTTGGTCCAGGTCCGCCGGGTTGAATCGGCCTTCGGAGTCCAATCGGACAGCGAGGCTTGGGCCGCCGCTTAGATGAGGAATCGTGATCGCCTCCCCATTCACTCGCGCCTTCGTCAGCGCCAGACTTTGAATTGCCGCATGCTGCCGGATCGCGCGGTGCCAAACCCGCTCGTGATTGTTGAACGGTTTAGCCCTTCGGAGCACACCGTCGGAGTCTTTGACGGCGGAGATATCACCGATCGGCACTTTGGTGGCCAGAAACAGCTCGTCGGGAACCACGTCTTCCGAGGCGGCCAGGATTCCGATTCCGCTATTTGCAAGGCTACGTGCGAACGCTTCATCCGATGGGATCAGGTCACCATTGGGGAGATGGGTCGGGGCGTGGTCAGCTCTCGGCTCGGCGAACAGAACGTCAAACGCGACCGCTTTGGCGCCCTCTGCGGAGAGTTCATCCAATAGCTTGGCGTGAAGATGCCTGGGCCAGTAGAGACCGAACTGAAAACCCAAGGATCCGTCCGCGATGGAAAGGATGCTTTCGTCACGAATCTCCACGAATCCCAATTTTGAAACCGAATCGTCGTCAGGCCGCTTGGCGGCTGTGAGTTGCATCAGGTTGTCGTAAACGATCCATTCCCAGCGTTGGATTCCGGAATTCCAGCCGCCGTGTTGCAGCACTTCGATGAGGCATAACAAACCCAAGATGACGCTCGTCATCAGCGCTGGCAGCATCCAGGGACGTTTTTTCACAGGAAAAAAAAACCCAGAGTAACGTTAGTTACTCTGGGTTGGATTAATCGTTAAGCTAACTCAGTCCTCGTTGCGCGGAGGGGTAGGAGGAGGGGTCGTCCCGCCTGAGTTGATCGGAGACGTGTGGGGTTCCACAGTAATTCCAGTCCCAATTTCCGTCTTTGTAGGCAAGTCGTTCGGGGTTTCAGTCAGCGTGGTCACGATCGAACTTGGGGTCCTGAACGGACCACCCACTGTGACAGTTCCGACACCAGGTATGGTGATCTGCTGGCCCACAGGGAAATCGCCCACCACGTAGGACTCTCCGGTGTTTACCACGGCCGTCCTAACGCCAGTGGAGGTCGTTTCGGCGACATCCATCGTTCCCTCGATAACACTGTAAATCGTGAGGCGCTTGCCATCGATCAGATAGGTGCGGACATCGATCTTGGTGCCCCGGATACCCGCGACGCCGTTCGGGGTTTTGACCTCGTAACGAGCGCCAGCGGCGAGTTTCCGGATGTTCGCAGTAACTCGGCCGTCGACCAAGTTGAGCTGGGTATCGACAATCTTCACGCCCGACGCTGTTCCGCCGGAAAGTTTGTCGAGGCGGACGGTGGTGTTCGGTTGAACCCGAACGATTGACTCGTTCAAAGAAAGGTCAACAGGGGAGGAGGACGACGCGATGGTCGCTCCTTCTGGGAGCTTGTCGCCCTTTTTGACAGGAACCCAGACGTTGGCCGTCGTGCTGTAGCGGGCGCCCTCGCCTGCTGATCGCACCTCGGCCTTGCCGGTCTTGACGCCCTGAGCTTTCGAATCCCATGCAGTGCCGCTCAAGATCAATCCAAGAACGGCTGCTCCGACCAACGTGGTTGCTGACTTTTTCATAAAAAATCCTTACTGAGAACTGTGTAACGGAGGCGAAAATAGATTTCTGACCAAAGGAGTCAAACGAAAACCCCAAACGTTACCAGGTATTGTATCGGGGTATCGCTTTACGCCTTGAGTCGACGGACGCCTACGACTTGGCCAGGTCGCGGGGATCGGAAATTCGCCCCGTCAATGCGCTCGCCGCCACGGTCGCCGGGCTGGCGAGGAAGACTTGGCTTTCCTTGTCACCCATGCGGCCCGGGAAGTTGCGGTTGGTCGCGCTGATGCACTTCAGGCCGGGCTGGTTCATGCGGCCGAAGGTGTCCACAGGGCCACCGAGGCAAGCGGCGCAGCCGGCGTTCTCGGTCATGCGGACGCCGGCGTCCTCGAGTATCTGCCAGATGGTCTTGGCTCCCCACCGGGTGGATTGAAGGTCCCGCACAATGTCGGGCGTGGCGGGCACGCCGAAGGTGTCGATGACAACCTTCTTGCCGCGCAGCACGCGGGCGAATTCCACGAAGTCGCTGGTCTTGCCGCCCGTGCACGAGCCGACGTAGGCGCGGTCCAGCTTCATGTGGCCCATGTCCTTGGCCTTCTTGCGTTGGCCCGGATCCGGGTGGCAGGCAACCGTCGGTTCGAGTTGGTCGAGGTCAACGACCAGTTCATAGACGAACTTCTGGTTGGCATCGGCGTCGACCGGTTCGTAGCTCTGCTTGGTGTCGTTGAGACTGGTGCGGGTGTTGACGTATTCCGCGGTGCGCGCGTCGAACGGGAAGATGGCGTTCTTGCCGCCGGCCTCGATGGCCATGTTCGCGATGGTCATCCGGTCGTCCATCGAAAGGGTAGCGATCCCCGAGCCGTCGAACTGCATCGCGCGGTAGGTCGCGCCGTCGAAGCCGATCTCGCCGATGATGTGCAGGATGATGTCTTTGGCCATGACGCCCGGCTGAAGTTTGCCCTCGAGCCTGAAACGCATCGTTTCGGGAACTTTGATGAGCAGCTTGCCGGTGCCCATGACGAAGCCGGCGTCGGTGTTGCCGATGCCGGTGGCGAATTCGTTGAACGCGCCGGCCATGCAGGTGTGCGAGTCGGTGCCGAAGAGGACTTCGCCGGGCCGCGTGTGGCCTTTGGCCGGCAGCGCGGTGTGGCAGACACCCGCGTAGTTGGAGCCGTATTGTTTTTTCAGCAGGCCCTTCGACGAGTCGAACTGCCAATGGCCGTTCGGGTCGTCGATGACGTCGTAGAAGTAGGGCAAGTCCTGCTCGCGGGAGAAGTCCCGAAGGATGTCCACGTTGCGGTTCGACTTCGAGTCGGCGGTGAAGATGTAGTGGTCGGGGATGATCACCACGCGTTCGCGGTCCCAGACCTTGGCGTTCTGTCCAAATTCACGCTTGAACACACCGATGGTCCCCGGGCCGCACACGTCGTGGGTCATCAGGACATCGGCGTTCACCCAGATGTTGTCGCCGGCCTGGACGGAGGCTTTGCCCGAGGCGCGGGCGAGCAGTTTTTCGGTCAACGTCATAAATGTCTGGAGAAACTAGGAGACGCGGCTCTGGCGTGCAATACCGTTGCCGCTCATCCCGCGACAGGCTGCTGTTGACCGGCGTGCCCACGGCGGTTATCAGCGTTCCGGGAAATTCATATGCGATATCTCGGAAACGTTGCAGGTGGGGCCATCGTCGTTCTGGCGTGTTGGATCGCGGCCGGATCCGTCGCCCGTGCCGGAGAGAAGATCGAGATCACGCCGGTTTCGCCGTCCTCCAAGTCGAGCGCGCTGCCGACGGCATCAAGGTCGCCCTCGAAGCTCGACTTGGAACTCGACCGCCTCCAAGGACCCCGGATCCAGATGATCCCGCCGGTCGGACCGGGGATGAGCATGCCCGCTCCC
>JAYUUX010000709.1:0-2432 GCA_043754645.1 Verrucomicrobiales bacterium
AGTTCTCGGCCTTGCGTCCCCCGAGTTCATCGAGGTCGGTCCTGATGACCCGCACGACCTTGCCCTCCGGTGAATACTCCTTCACGGCGAACGCGAGGAGGTGCGGCACGAGATAGTTGCCATTCCGCAGCTGCCGGGCCATGCGCGTCTGCATATGGGTGTTGTCGGTTTCCGGCTGCAACGGGACTTCGAGGACGACTTTGCCCTCGGGGTTTACCTCGAGCAGCCTCGGTTTCGTGCCGAGTTCGGTGACCAGGGTGTTCCCGTTGTAGAGGCGCTGGGCGGTGCCGATCTCGCCGTTCTCCCGGCTGCGCTCGTAGGTGAAGACCGTTTGGTTGAGCTTCTCGCCGGCTGGCACGACTTCCACCACGCGGTCCGAGAAGGCCAGCAGGACGTTGCCGTTGGGCAGGACGAAACCGTCGCGTGAGCCGCCCTTGAATTCCCAGCGGGCCTTCCCGTCCTCGCCGATGATGGCGGTCTTGCCGCCGAGGACGAGATACGAGTGGCGGATCGGGCTCTCGGAAACCGGCTCGGCGGCGACGCCGACGGAAAGTCCGATTGCAAGGGCGAGCGCTGGAAGTATGAGTCGGGAAAGCATGGGGTTGCCGGACAACACACCAAACCTTGGTCCCGCTGGAAAGCCAAAGTCTTCCGGCGTCCGACTGGAATTTCGGTTCGACCTTGGTTCATATGTCTTCGATAGTCTCAGCCTCAGCCGAATGAAGATCCGTTTCACAACTGCAGTGCTGTCGGCCGTCCTCGGATGGACGGCGGGCTCGTTCGAGGTCGTTGCGGCCGCCTCGGGGCCGGAGTTCTTCGAGACCAGGATCCGGCCGGTGATGGCGGAGCATTGCTACGAATGCCACAGCGCCTCGGCCAAGAAACTGAAGGGAGGCCTGCGGATGGACGGGCGCGAGGAACTCCTCAAGGGCGGGGACATGGGCCCGGCCATCGTCGCCGGAAAGCCCGAGAGCAGCCTGCTCGTCACGGCCATGGCGCATCGGGACAAGGATCTGGAGATGCCGCCCAAGAAGGATCGTTTGCCGGCCGCGGTCATCGCGGACTTCGAGCGTTGGATCCGGGACGGCGCGGTGTGGCCCGCCGGTGACGCCGTATCCGCGACGGCGAAGGCGGACGACTTCGATCTCGAGGAACGGAAGCGGAAGCAGCCGTGGCTCTGGGAAACTCCGCGTCGCCAGAAGATTCCCGCCGTCAAGGACGCCCGTTGGCCGGTCAGCGCCGAGGACCGGTTTGTCCTTCGCCGCTTGGAGGAAGCCGGGTTGGCGCCCGCGCCGGGAGCCGATGACCGCACGTGGCTGCGCCGGGTCCACTTCGTGATCACCGGGCTTCCGCCGAGCCCCGGAGAGATCCAGGCGTTTCTTGCGGACACGAAGCCGGGCGCGCGCGAACGGGTCGTGGACCGGTTGCTCGCGTCGCCGCATTTCGGCGAACGCTGGGCGCGGCATTGGATGGACCTGATGCGCTACGCCGAGTCGCGCGGGCACGAGAGCGACTACATCATCGCCAATGCGTGGCACTATCGCGACTATCTGATCAGGGCGTTCAACATCGGGCTGCCCTACGATCAGTTCGTCGTCGAGCAGGTGGCCGGGGATCTCTTGCCCAAGCCGCGGTTGCGGGCCGGGACCGACATCAACGAGTCGGTGCTTGGGACCGGATGGGCCTTCCTCGGCGAGGAAGTCCATTCGCCGGTCGACATCCGGCAGGACGAGTGCGACCGCATCGACAACAAGGTCGACGTCTTCAGCAAGACGTTCCTCGGGCTGACCGTCGCGTGCGCCCGTTGCCACGACCACAAGTTCGACGCCATCCGCGCGCAGGACTACTACGCCTTGAGCGGCTTCATGCTGGGCTCGAGCTTCCGGCAGGTGCGCTTCGAAGCGATGGAGAACAACCGCAAGTCGGCGGCCGAGTTGGCGGCGCTTAGGGAACGATTCACTCCTAGGGTGGCGAAGGCCGTGGCCGCTTCCCGTGACGACGGCATCCGCCGGATCGCCGATTACCTCGTAGCCGCGGATGAGGCTTTGGCGACCGGGGCGGACAGTCTCCAGGCCGTCGCGCTAAAGGCTTCGCTCGATCCGAAACGCCTTGGGCTTTGGGTGGCTCAACTGGTCGACGCGAAGACCAACGCGGCGAATCCCTTGAACTGGTCCGCCAGGGTGGGCGCGGGTTCCGCTTCACGGGCGTTCCCGACGAATGATTCGGGAATGCGCGTCATCGCGGACTTCACCCGGCTCGGACAGCAGCCTTGGAAAGTCGATGGCGAAGCCTTCGGTTCTCGGCCGGCCATCCCCGGCGACATCATCCTCGGCGGCGATGCCACGAACCCCATCGCCCGCGTGATGACCTACGGCGCGGCGCGGCGCGACCTGTTCTGGAACCGTCTCAAGGCCCCTCCCGGCAATGAAAAC
>JAYUUX010000710.1:0-6365 GCA_043754645.1 Verrucomicrobiales bacterium
AGCAGGTGGCGGTTCACCTTGGCCTGCTCGGGAATGCCGTGGTTCTGGAGTTCGAGATAGTAGCGGTCGGCGCCGAAGACCTGCTTGAACCAGTCCACCGCTTCACGCGCCTTCTGCACCTGATCCTGCATCAGAAGCGCCGGAACCTCGCTGGCAAGGCAACCGGACATGGCGATCAACCCGCCTGCGTGCTGGGCGAGCAGTTCCTTGTCGATGCGCGGCTTGTAGTAGTAGCCGTCGAGGTGCGCGCGGGTGACAAGCTTGATGAGGTTCTTGTAGCCCTGTTCATCCGCCGCCAGCAGCCCCAGGTGCTGGTAAAGCTCGCGGCCGGAGGCGTTCTGGACGGCCTTGCGGTCCTTGCGGCTAGCCGGGGCGACGTAGCATTCGCAGCCGATGATGGGCTTGATCCCCTTTTCTTTCGCCGCTTTGTAGAACTCGATCGCCCCGAACATCGCGCCGTGGTCGGTGATGGCCATCGCGGGCATCTTGAGCTCGGCCGCACGGTCCATGAGCCGGTCAAGACGGCAGGCCCCATCGAGCAGGGAAAACTCGGTGTGCAGGTGCAGATGGACGAACTCGGGCGACGACATCGCCCACGAGTAAACGGGCCGCGCCCCGGCGCCGCAAGCCGTTGAAGGGGCAAGTTGTCGGAACCCGGCGAACCCTCATCCCGTCGACCGCGCCGTCAGACCTTCAACAGTCTTTTCACCACACGCAGAAAGGCGGCCATCTCGGTTTCGCTGCCGATGGTGACGCGCAGGTAGTCCCGCACCTCGGGCGCGCTGAACCACCGGACGATGATCTTCTGGTCCCGCAGCATTTGGAGCCATTCCTGCGCCGGGAACCTGGGTGGGCGGGCGAGGACGAAGTTGGTCTGGCTGGGCAGGACGGTGAAACCCAGAGCCGTCAACTCGTTGGCGACCTTGGTCCGGGAGGCGATAACGCGGCGGAAGTTTTTCCGGTAGTAAGACAGATCATCCAGCGTCGCAGCGGCGGCGACCTGACCGAGGCCATTCACGTTGTAACTGTCGCGGACCTTGTCGAGGGCCGCGACCAGTTCGGCGTGGGCGATGAAGTAGCCGACGCGTTGGAAGCAAAGGCTGTAGGCCTTGGAGAAGGTCCGCGAAACGATGACGTGCGGATGCTTCAAGGCGAGCGCGGCGGCGCTCTCGGCGGCAAAATCCACGTAGGCTTCGTCGAGGATCACCACGCCCGTCATCGCGGCGCAGAGCGCGTCCAACTCCGCCTTCGGATACCCGCGTCCGCTCGGGGCATTGGGCGTCGTGACGAAGGTCAGCGCGGCGTTGAAGTGCCATTTCTTGCCGCGCTTCAGCTCTGCGACGGACGGCAGGCTGAAGTCGGGCTTAAGCGGAACAACGTTCTTGGCCGCGCCATGGATGTCCGCGAGCACGGGATAGAGCGAGTAGCTCGGCCAGAAGTATTGGATGGTCGACTTGGATCTGCGCTTCGCTGTCGCCGGTTCGACGAACGTCCTCGTCGCGAGCGCCAGCAGTTCATCCGAGCCGTTGCCGACGATGATGTTCTCGGGCGCGCAGCCATGGAGCGTGGCCAACTTCTCGCGGAGCACTTGTGCGGTCGGGTTCGGATACAACCTCAGCCGGCCGTCCACGGCGGCTTTGGTCGCCGCCAGCACCTTGGGCGAAGGCGGATAGGGATTCTCGTTGGTGTTGAGCTTGATCAATCCCTTCACCTTCGGCTGCTCGCCGGGAACGTAGGCGTGCAACGCGTGAACAAGCGGCCGGATGATTTTGGACGTATTGCGCATGGGGTGAAAATGGCTCACTGAGGCCAGTCCGATCCGTTTCTGACCGCGGACCAATCAGTGCGAAGAAAATGAACCATGAACTCGGCGACGAACAGCTCTTGTCTCTGCTGCGGAAGGTTCACGCGGACGAGTCTGAAACCCGTCGGGACGGCGGCTCGGGCTGCGTTGTGGGCAAACCCGAAATCACGGGTCAGACACAGGTCGAAGTTCTGGATCGCAAACGTGAACAGCCTTCCGTTGTCGAGCCCTTGAAGTTTCAGGGTTTGGACCGATTCGCAGGCATGTCCTGTTTCGCGGAGTGCCTCGATAAGTTTTCGGGGCAGGTTTTCGTCGATGAGGATTCTCAAGGGACGACGGGCTGAAGTTCCCGGCCTAGCTGCGCCAGCACGCCCTTGACCGACTCAACGCTTAGGCTGGAGTAGGCGTCGACGATCTCTTCCACCGACATCCCAGCCGCCAGACATTCCAGGATCAATGCCACCGGGATCCGCGTGCCGGAAACTCGGGGTGCTCCGGCGAGGTGGTCCGGGTCCGCAACGATCCACGCCTGTCCGTAGACCGCGTGATTCTCCTGAAGAGCATCGGCCGGAGGTTCCGCCAGGACCGACGCCAGTTCCCGCCGTTGCTCAGGCTCTAATCCGCCAACCGCAAGTTTGATGGCAGCGAAGTTCATTGCTCGAGAAGAATACCGTTGGCCATTCGTCCGGCAACACCGCGCAGCGTCCTTGGACCATCGGTTCGCCCCGGCTTACTTCCGATGCTCATAACAAAACAAAATCACCTCCACTTGGCCGTTGGTTCCCGCAAAGGAATAGCCCCTCACAACGCCATGGATCCCGCCCCAAGTGTAGTCGAACGAAAAATCCGTCAGGTCGTTTGTGCTGCCGGACATTCCCGTGCCGCGTATGGCTCCTCCAAAGTTTTTGACCGTTCGCTCAACACTGGTCCTATAAGCAGCCACCAATTGACCTGCGGTGCCGGATGAAATTGTCCCTTGGAATCGCCGCTCAGACATTATCCACCCCGAGTCATTGCCTGTCTCCTCGCCGCTTCCGACTATCGAAAGGCCCTGAGAAGAGCCGGCCGTCCTTATGAGGACGTCTGAGCTCAACGCCTTCGGAATCCCTGAACCAACCATCGGAGCGCAGCCGGTCAGCATGACAAGAAGCAGCACCGTGAGAGCCGAGATCGTGCGCATAAAGGGCTTGGAAAGCATCAAAAGGAACTTGAAACCGCTCACTTCCGCACTTCAGCCGAGCGCCCGTGGGCGTCGAGGCCTTCGAGTTCGGCGAACTTCTTCACTGCCTTCAACGCCTTCCTCAGCGCGGGCTTGGTGTATTCGACGATGCTGGTGCGGCGTTGGAACTGGTCGACGGTCAGGCCGGCGAAACTGCGTCCGGCACCGCCGGTCGGCAGCGTGTGGCTCGGACCGGCGACGTAGTCCCCGAGCACGGTCGGAGAATTGTTGCCGATGAAGATGGCTCCGGCTGTGACAATGCGTTCGGAGATTTTCCGCGCCTGCTTCGTCATCACTTCGCAGTGCTCGGGCGCGAGCTGGTTGGCGAGGTCGATGGCGGAATCGAGCGACTCGGTCTGGATGAGCCAGCCGTTGTTCTTGAGCGCCTTCTCGATGAATTCGCGCCGCGCCAGCTTCGGGAGCTGCTTCGCGATCTCCTTCTCGACTGCCTTGATAAGCTTGGCCGAAGGCGAGAGGAACCAGACGCGCTCGTGGCCGGAACCGTGTTCCGCCTGCGCGAGGAGATCGGCGGCGATGTTGGCGGGCTTGGCGGAATCGTCGGCCAGCACGAGCACTTCGCTGGGGCCCGGCAACAGGTCGACGGCGACATGGCCGAAGAGCAGGCGCTTGGCGGCGACGACGTAGGCGTTGCCGGGACCGAAGACTTTCTGGACCGGCTTGATGGTCGCGGTTCCGAGCGCCATGGCGGCGATGGCCTGGGAGCCGCCAACGCGATAGATCTCGGTGGCTCCGGCCTGTTTCACGGCGAAGAGAAGGGCCGGGTTGATGCCGCCGTCCTTGCCGCATGGAGTGCAGACGACGATCTCCGGACAGCCGGCCACCTTGGCCAGCGTGATGGTCATGAGCGCAGTGGAAACGAGGGGCGCCGTGCCGCCGGGGATGTAGATGCCGACGCGTTGGAAGGGGTCGAACTTCTCGCCGACCGATGCGCCGTGGCTGTTCTTCGTGGACCACGCTTTGCGCAGGCTCTTCTTCGAGAAGACGGCGATGTTCTTCGACGCTTCGGCCACCGCGGAGCGGAGCGGTTCGTCGGCCTTGAGCGAGGCGGTTAGCAGTTCCGCCGATGAAACGGAGAGTCGGGAAGCGTCGACCAACTCGGCGCCGTCGAACTTGGCGGTGAACTCCAGCAGGGCCGCGTCGCCGCGTTCCTTCACGGCATGGACGATGGCGCGGGTGCGTTCCTCGATGGCGGGATCAAACAGACTGGAAGCCACGGCCAACGCGGCGAGGCGATCGGCGAAATCACGGTCTTTGAACCGGAGAACATTCATGTGCCGCGACGCTAGAGGCGACGGCGGATGAAGTCAAAGTGCCGGGATCGTCGAGCCGAGGGGCCAGCTCGGCAGGCCCTCGGCATCAAGGTCGGTCTCGATGCGGCCGGCCATGAGCATGCGTTCGGCGAGGATCCCGATCATCGCCGCGTTGTCGGTGCACAGACTGCGCGAGGCGAGTCGAAGGGTAAGACCGTTCTTCCGGCACGTGGCGGCCAGCAGTTCACGAAGGCCGGTGTTGCACGTGACACCGCCCGAAGCGGTGACACAGCGGACTCCTTCCCGAAGCGCGGCGCGGATGGTCTTGGCGACCAGAGTTTCGACTATCGCAGCCTGCACGCTGGCGCAAAGGTCGCGGAGCTGTTTCGGGTCGTCGGCAAGGCTGAGCCGCTTTTCCAGGAAATAGCGGACGCTCGTCTTCAAGCCCGAGAAGCTGAAGTCGTCGGTTTCATCACGGATCATCGGACGCGGGAAATCGTGGGCGCGTGGATCGCCCTCCTTCGCGAGCCTGTCGACAAGCGGCCCGCCCGGATAAGGCAGGCCGATAAGCTTGGCGATCTTGTCGAAACATTCCCCCGCCGCATCGTCGATGGTCGAGCCCAGCACCCGGTGGCGAAGCTCGGCTTCAACAAGGACAAGGATCGTGTGGCCGCCGCTGACGATCAGCGAAACGGATGGTTCGAAGGCCCCGAAGTCGGCACGCGGAGGCTCACCGGTGATCCAAGGCGAATACAGATGGGCTTCGTGGTGGTTGACGGTGACGAGCGGTTTGCGGAGCGAGTAGGCAAGGGCCTCCGCAGTTTTCAGCCCGGCCATCAGGGCCGCCGGCAATCCAGGACCGCGCGTCACGGCCACGGCATCGAGGTCCTTGAATCCGGTTCTGGAAATGGAGAGCGCCTCATGGATTACGGGCGTGAGGTTCCGGAGGTGTTCGCGTGTGGCCAACTCGGGAACGACCCCGCCATATTCAGCGTGAAGCGTGGTCTGGGTGGCGACGACGTTGGACAGGACGACTCCGTCCAGGATGACGGCGGCACTGGTTTCGTCGCAGGACGACTCGATGGCGAGCAACGTCACCGTGGCTTCGGATCGGCCAATGCCTTGGCGGCATCGGCCACTTTCTTGGTCCCGACGGGTTCCAGTCGCTGCGTGAAGACGCTCAATCCCTTGAGGAGGTCCACCGCCCGGTCGAGTTGGAGGTCGCGCACCGCCCGCACCCTGTCGCGCTCGGCGTCGTCGAGCGATTCGGTTCCACCGAGCGCACGCTGGAGAGCGAGGGCGCGTTCGTCCTCGTCGCTCATCGGGACGATGATGTCGGGCGTGATGCCCTTCTCATGAATCACCTTGTGGCTCGGCGTGTAATACTTCGCGGTCGTGAGCCGTAGAGCGGAACCGTCGGGCAGCGGAAGGATGCTCTGCACCGAACCTTTGCCGAAGGTCTGTTCGCCGATGACCACCGCGCGGGTGATGGACTGGAGATCCTGCAGGCAGCCCGCCACGATCTCGGCGGCGCTGGCGCTCCCGCCATTGACCAGGACGACCATCGGGAGCTTGCGCTGGTTGCGGTTCCGCGACCGATACTCGGATTTCTGCGTGGCCCCACGGCCCTCGGTGGAGACGACAAGCTGGCCGCGGGGAAGGAATTTCTCGGCCACTTGCCCGGCCTGTTCGAGCAGCCCACCGGGATTGCCACGGAGATCGAGGACGAGGGATTGCATCCCGTTCTTTTCGAGCTTCTGCAGCGCGACCTCGAGATCCGACGCGGTCTGTTCGCCGAACTGGCTGATGCGGACGTAGCCGGTCTTGTCGGATATCAACGGAAACTCCGAGCGGCCGTTGATGTCCTTGATCGTGCTGACGCGGATGGTCTCGCGGGTCAGCTTGTAGTCCTTGGTCTCGCCGTTCGACGCGCGGAAAAGGGTGAGGGTCACTTCGGTGCCGGTCCGGCCGCGGAGGCGCTTGACGGCCTCTTCGAGCGGCAGCTTCTCCGCGTTCTTGCCGTCGATCTTGACGATCCGGTCGCCGGGAAGGATGCCGGCCTTGTAGCCCG
>JAYUUX010000711.1:0-2652 GCA_043754645.1 Verrucomicrobiales bacterium
TTCGACAAGGTTGCCCCGAAGATCCGCCCGAAGGACGACGTGAAACCCGAGGCAGTCTACGAGGACCTGAACATCCTCGAACTCGACCCCACGCAGCCGCTCTCCATCGACCAGATCAACTGCGACACGCAGCTCGTAACCGTAAAAGACGGCGTGAACCTTCCGCCGATCACCGCGTTCCGCCTGCTCGTCAGCCAGCTCAAGAAACTCGGCCGCAAGAACCCGATCCTGCTGAAGGATTGCCTCGCTTTTGAGGCGGTTCCGCTGGAACCCAGCGTCGCCCTGCTCCGCGCCTCGGTAAACATCGGCTCACTCCTCGCCGACGGCATCGGCGACGCCATTCTCGTGCGCGGTGAAAGCGGCGCAGGCCAGAGCCTCCGGCTCGCGTTCAACATCCTCCAAGCCGCAGGTTGCCGCTCCTTCAAGACGGACTACGTCGCTTGCCCGAGCTGCGGCCGCACGCTCTTCAACCTCCAGACCGTCACCGCCCGCATCAAGGAACGCACGGCGCATCTCAAGGGCGTGAAGATCGCGATCATGGGATGCATCGTGAACGGCCCCGGCGAAATGGCGGATGCGGACTTCGGCTACGTCGGCGGAGCGCCGAACAAGATCAACCTCTACGTCGGCAAACAGCCCATCAAGTTCAACATCCCCGAAGCCGAAGCGGTCGACCGCCTCGTCGATCTGATTCGCGAGCACGGCAAATGGGTGGAGCCGGAGCCGGCCGCGGCGGGAGTCGCCTGACGACTTGGCGCTCCCTTCGATGTTCGGAGTTGGATGTTGGGTGTTCGATGTTTCCTTCTGAACACCCACCGGCCGGGCCTGTGGAGCAACCGCTCAGATGATCGTGCCGTGCGGGATGACCGCGTTCTTCGGGATGATCACGACGCCGTCGCGGATGTAATACATCGGGTGGTCGACGTCGGCCGGCTTGTCGTAGGGCGTGATGACGCAGTTGTCCCCGATGCGCGCGTTCTTATCGACGATGCATTCCTCGATGCGGGTGTTCGCGCCGATGCCGATGCGGGGCACGCCGCGCGACGAGTTCTCCAGGATCGAATTCTGGCTCTCGTAGTAGTCGGAACCGAGGACGATGGTGCGGCGGAGACACGCGCCTTCGGCGATGATGCTGCGGATGCCGACGAGGGAATTCTCCACGCGGGCGCGGTTGATGATGCAGCCGTCGGAAATGACCGCGTGGTTGATGGCACCGCCGTTGATCTTCGAGGCCGGCAGGAAACGCGGCCGGGTGAAGATGGGCGAAGCCATGTCGAAGTAGTTGAACCGCGGCAACTCGGCGCAGGCGTCGAGGTTCGCCTCGAAGTAGGCGCGGATGGTTCCGATGTCCTCCCAGTAGCCCTGGAAGATGTAGGAGAAGACGCGGTGCGATCCGATGGCTCCGGGGATGATGTGTTTGCCGAAGTCGGTCTGCGTGTTGTCCAGCAGCTTGATCAACACGTCGCGGTTGAACACGTAGATGCCCATGGACGCAAGGAACTGGTCCTCGTCGGCCGGAACTTCCAGAGACTTGTTCATCGACGCCGGGATCTTGAGCGAATCCAGGACCGCGGGATCCTTCGGCTTCTCCTCGAAGCGCGTGATGCGTTTCTCGCCGTCGATCTGGAGGATGCCCAACGATCCGGCGGGTTCACGGCCGACCGGGATCGTGGCGACGGTGATGTCGGCGTAGGTCTGGATGTGCTGGGCGAGGATCTTCCGGTAGTCCATCCGGTAGAGCTGGTCGCCGCTGAGGATCAGCGCGTATTGGAAATCGTTGTTGAGGAAGTGGACGAGATTCTTCCGCACCGCGTCGGCCGTGCCCTGATACCAGGAGGTGTTGGCGAAGGTCTGCTCGGCCGCAAGCAACTCGACGAAGCCGCCGGAGAAGTGGTCGAACTTGTAGGACTGCGAGATGTGCCGGTGGAGCGAGGCGGAATTGAACTGCGTGAGGAGGTAGACTCGGCGGCAGCCGGAGTTGATGCAGTTCGAGATGGGGATGTCGACGAGCCGGTATTTTCCGGCGAGCGGCACGGCCGGCTTGGCGCGTTCGCGGGTCAACGGAAAGAGCCGCGTGCCCTGGCCACCGCCCATGATGATGGCAAGCACGTTGTTGCTGTTGATCGAGGGCGCAGATGAAGGTGGCATAGCTCTCCAGAGTGTTTCGTGGGAGTTCATACCTTGCGGCCATTTCGGCGGGCAAGGTAGTTTGCGCGCCGCCAGCTACTTTCATGTGTGGAATCATCGGTTACGTCGGAAAAAAACAGGCGGCCCCCATCCTTCTGGAGGGGCTCAGGCGCCTGGAATATCGCGGCTACGACAGCGCCGGAGTGGCCATTCTCCGGGCCGCCGACCTGCTCGTGCGCAAACGGCGCGGCAAGATCGATGAAGGCCTCGCCCCGCTGGTCAAGGACCACCCGGCCGACGGTCTCATCGGCATCGGCCACACCCGCTGGGCCACGCACGGCCCGCCTTCGGACGAGAATTCCCATCCGCATTGCGATCAGAGCGGCAAAATCGCCGTGGTCCACAACGGCGTGATCGAGAATTACGAACAGATCCGCGAACGGCTGAAAGGACACCACTTCCAGTCCTCGACCGACACCGAAGTCCTCGCTCATCTCATCGGCGTTCACTACGAAAAGGTGCGCG
>JAYUUX010000712.1:0-3627 GCA_043754645.1 Verrucomicrobiales bacterium
GACGGCTTCGCGGCCGTTGTTGGCGATGTCGGCCTGGTATCCGAGCTTGCGCAGCATGAGCAGGGCGAGCTTCTGGTTCACGCGGTTGTCCTCGGCGACGAGTATCCGGGCGTCTTTGGGTTTGGCGGCGGGCTTTGCGGAGGTGACGGGCAGGGCGAGGGGCGCAGACGCCTCGATCCGTCCAAGGAGCTTCACGAGGAGGGCGTGGAACTCGGTCCGGCGAATGGGTTTGGTCAGCCGTTGGGCGATGCCGGCGCGCTGCAGTGCGCCGGGCTGAAGGCGCTGGCGGAGTCCGTTCAGGCCCAGGGTCCGCGCTGAGCCGAGCAGGTTCTGGTCGTTGATGGTGCCGGCGAGGAGCAGGCCGTCGAAACGCTTCGACATGAGATCGACGATGAAGAGGTCGAACGGCGCACCGTCCTCCATGGCTTTTTGGAGGTGGGCGAGGACATCGACTTCGTCCTGGCTGACCGTGACCTTCATTCCGGCGCTGGCGCAGTAGTGCTCGACGACGAGACGGACGGCTTCGTCGTCGGCCGCGACGAGGACCCGGCGGTCGGCAAGCGTTGCGAGGCCCTTGGAATCGTCCTTCGTGGACGGTTCGCCGAGGGCCAGCCGGGCGCGGAACCAGAACGTGGAGCCGTGGCCCTGTTCGCTCGTGACGCCGATCCGGCCGTTCATCATCTCGACGATCTTCTTGGAGATCGCGAGGCCGAGACCGGTTCCGCCGAAGCGCCGGGTGGTGGAGCTGTCGGCCTGGCTGAAGGCCTGGAACAGGCGCGCCTGGCCTTCGGCGGAGATGCCGATGCCGGAGTCGGAGACGGCGAACTGGAGGTCGACGAACTCGCCCTCGGTGCGGTGGAGGGTCACCTCGATGAAGATGCGGCCGTGCTCGGTGAACTTGATGGCGTTGCCGATGAGGTTGATCAGGACCTGGCGAAGGCGGTTTGGATCGCCGACGACCGACACCGGGACGGCATTGCGGACGAGGCTGGCCAGTTCCAGGTCCTTGGCGCTGGCGCGTTGGGACATGAGGGCGGCGGCCTCCTCGACGATGTCGACGACGTTGAACGGCACTTCGTCCAGCCTCAGCTTGCCCGCCTCGATCTTCGAGAAGTCGAGGACGTCGTTGATGATCGAGAGCAGGGCCTCGCTGCTGTTGCGGATGGTCGAAAGGTGGTCGCGCTGTTCGGCGTTGAGGGGAGTGTCGAGCAGGAGGCTCGAGAATCCGATCACGGCGTTCATCGGCGTCCGGATCTCATGGCTCATGTTCGCGAGGAAGTCGCTCTTCGCGGTGCTGGCCTCCGCGGCGGCCTTGGCCATGGCCTCGGCGTTCTTGACGGCCTCGGCGAGCTGGGTGCAGTTCTCCTCGCGCTCTGCGGCCAGCTTTTCGGCGGCGTCGCGGGCCTGGTGGATGGCCTCCTCGGTGTGGATGCGTTCGGTGACGTCCTCGGTGATGCCGACGATGTGGAGGACTTCGCCCTCGGGACTGAGGATCGGGAATTTCTTGGTGGCGAGCAGGCGCAGTCCCCGGTCCTGGGTCTCGAGTTCGGCGAGGGGAACGATGATCATCTTCCGGTCGCGGACGACACGCTGGTCGTCCTGGGCGAAGCGCTCGGACTGTTCCGCGGTGAACAGATCCTTGTCGGTCCGGCCGATGAGGCGTTCCCGGGGCTGGCCCACGAGCGTTTCACCCATCTTGTTCCACAGCACATGGCGGCCGGAGCGCGCATCCTTGATGAAGACGGCCAACGGGAGCGAGTCGACGAGGGACTGGAAAAGATACTGGGTGCGCTTGAGCTCGCGGTCTGCGAGGTGGCGTTCGGTCACATCCTCCATGACCGTGAGGATGTTGGCGGCCGTTTCGTTTCCGTCTTCAAAGATCGGGACCTTGCGGATCGAGAAGTAGCGGCGCCCGCGGGTCCGGGTGGTCACCAGTTCACCGCCGGTGATCACGGCTTTGCCCGTTTCGACCACGCGTTCGTCCATCTCGCGGAGCTTGGCCGCGATTTCCCCGTCGAAGCAGTCGTCCTCGTGGCCTCCGACGATGGTTGTTGGATCCCATCCGAACCCGCGATGGGCTTCGTTGGCGAAGGTGACGGTGCGGGTGCGCACGTTCTTCAACTGGACCAGCATCGGCAGCGTCTCGACGACCGACCGGAGCGCGCGTTCCGACTGGGATGTGGCGCCGCCGACGGGGTTTAGCCTTCGGGCGGAGATCATGACTTCCGTGTCCTGACCGGCCAGCCGGGTGGCGGTGCACACGAGGTCGACGCGCTGCCCGTTCCCTGCGAGCACCGAGAACTCGATGATCCGCGGGACCGCGCCATTGACCACTTCCGCGACCGCGGACCGGAGCAGGGCGAGTTGGCCGGGTTCCACGAAGACGGACAGATTGGTCTGGGTGAGGCCTCTGGCGGGGATTCCGAGCAATTCCGCGCCTGCGGCGTTGGCCGCGACGAGGCGGAGCGTCTTATCCACCGTAAGGACGATGTCAGATCCGACGTTGGCCACCTGCTGGAACTGCTCCTCCAGCGACCGGCTGCGGGCGTGCGCATCCTCGAGTTCCCGGGCGGGTGCGGCGATTCGCCCGGTCAGGCGACGAATGCGGACGACCAAAACAAGGACGACGATGGCTGCAAATGCGGCGCCTCCCCAAAGGACAGGGCCTTCCGCCCTTCTCCGTCCGACCAGGGCTATGTCCGCCGCATCCGAGATGTGGAGGATGATCTGGTTTCCAGACCCGCCTGCCTGGCCGACCTGGAGCACCCCGGTGGCATGAATCGAATCGCCCATGCGGAGGGACAGCACCGAGGGGGGAAGTTCGGCGGCGTCGAACGAAAGGGTCACGACATGTCCGTCGACGAGGATCGGGATCTGCCCTCCCGGGGTCGCGGAAGGCAGCGGGCTGAGGATGGTCCCGGACAGCTTCATCAGCTCGGCGGAGATCCTTTCCTTCAGGAGTCGGGGCATCGGGGTCGACGAGGCGATCGGCCGTTCCCCCTTGGAGACGACCTCCGCCTCGGCGCTTTCGATCTGGATTCCCGAGGGGCCGCGAACCGGATAGCCCGAGACCCTCAGCCGATGGCCGATGACGATGTCGGCGCGGGGCGCGGAGAGTCCGACCAGGGTGCCGGCCGACGTGTCCTGGATGAAGAACCGGTTGGGCGAGAGGACGTGGGTGACAATTCCCTCGATCCTGCGCTTCTGCTCGAGCGAAGGGGTGCCCTGGTAGTCGAGCAGGCGGGCGATCTTGGATTCCGGCACCGACTGGGAGGGCGGCCGCGTGATGCCGAGAAGCTCCAGCGAGGGAACGCGCAGGTAGATGCCGAGGAAACTGCGCCGGTCGTCAAAGACGCTCCCGCTCACTCCCGAAACGCGGACGCCGGCATCGAGGAAGGGCTGCAGTTGTCCGCGGCTGGCGACGCCGATCGGCAGATAGACGGGGATCGGTCCCTGCGCGGTGGAAAGCTCCAGAACCCATTCGACGTCGTTGCTTCCCACGCTTCGGACCTGGCCTTCGACGCTGACCCATTGGCAATCCTCGCTGCCGGTCTGGTAGGCCCGGGCGGTGAGCGGGGTCGGAGCCGGGAACGCGCCCTTGCCGATGAGGGCGTGGGAAGAAGGTTG
>JAYUUX010000713.1:0-3810 GCA_043754645.1 Verrucomicrobiales bacterium
CGATGCCCGGCAACTTCTTTTCGAATTACGAGCCGCTCAAGCGGAAAGAGGCCCAAGCGATGCTGGACGATGCGATCGGCTTCGAGCAGTTCAGCGAGCCGATGCAGCATTTGGTGAAGCTGGCGGCGCACGACGGGCATTTTCGCTTCTTCGTCAGTTCGGCGCACCCGCGCGTGGTGGAGGGAAAACCTTCGAAGAATCCCCGTTACCTGCAAGTGCGCCCGGATTTGTTAAATCCGCGCGGGAAGTATCTGGCCGAAATGTCCACGCGCCTGCAACGGCGGCTGCCGCTCAACGAACCGGTGCTGACCCCGGTGGGCGCGGTGGTGCCCGGACGGCGGAACAACCCGCCCGACCTCTCGGCCGGAGTGCCCCCGCTGGCCGTCTTCAACCCGATCCATCATCTGGAACTGCCGGAGCTGTTCCTCGAGTTCATCTGCTCGATGACGGGCAAGTCGCCTTCAACGACCGGCGCCGGTTCGGAAGGGGCGTTGACCAAGGGTCCGTTCAATGCGCTCCCTCCGATTCTCGACCTGAACGACGCCCTCGTTAGCTGGATCCTCACGGGACATGAAGGCTTCGTCACTGCGGCCGGATACGTCGGTCCGAAATGCCGGGTCGATCACGACATCAGCCTGCTCGTGCCCGAGGTGTGGTGCCGCATGTCGCCCAAGGAACGCGATCCGAAATTCCTGATGGCCGAAGGCTATCTGGAAAAGGTTCCGGACATGGAATTGAAGGGGAGGAAAGTCCTCTCGAGCCGCCTCGGAAACCGCATCACGGCCCGGTTCGTCCGCGCCTTCTTCGGACGCGTCTTCTACCATCCACATGTCGTCTTCACGCCCGAGATGCTTCGTCCGGAGCTTCAGGACATGGGGCTCTTCGCGGACGGCATGGACGTCATCGTTTCCACCCAGCGCCGCGTCGCGATGCACTACTTCAACGACGGCAGCATCCAGCTCGCATGCCCGCCCCTGAAGGCGCTGCTCGACATCATGCGCGACGAGGAAACCGGGGGGCACCGGTTGGATTCCCCGGAGTTCCGCGCCCTATTCACCCGCGGGTCCCTCCTCGCCAGCGACTGGTATCGCGCGAGGCTCGAAACGCGGCGCGCACGCGAACTCGCCCTATGGCAACGCCATCAAGGATACCTCGGCCAGTTCCTGGCGAAACCGAACTACGCCGACGAATCGCGTCGACTCGACATCGAGGGCCGCCTGGAGCGGGTCAGGGTTCATCTCAAGGCGGTCTCCGCGCCGGGCTACGTCGATGAAATCACCGGCACGATCGGGACATCCTCGCTTGGAACCTGATGCGGATGATCGAGTCGCTCCACGCCCGTGGTGAAGATTGGGATTGTTTCGCAACGCTTTGCTGATAAGAAATGAAGTCGTGTTGGTTCAGACTGCTTCCAATCCCAAAAAGAAGCGCTGGTCTTACGATGAGTATCATACTCTCGGAGATAACCAGCGCTATGAGGTCATCGACGGCGAGTTGCTCATGCTTCCCGGTCCGGACACCCAGCATCAGGCTTGGATCCGGGAATTGACCCTCAGCCTCGGCGCCTACATCAAGACCCGCAGCCTTGGCCAGCTGCTTCCTTCACCGATCGACATCGTCCTCGACTCCGAAAACATCGTCCAACCCGACCTCACCTTCGTGGGACGGTCGTCGTTGGGAACGATCGGCAAGCAGTCGATCGTCGGAGTTCCCAGCCTCGTGGTTGAGGTCGTCTCCCTCTCGACCATCGGGGTCGACCGCTACAAAAAGCGCCGGCTCTACAGCCGCTTTGGCATCGGTGAATTCTGGGTGGTCGATCCCGGCAACGCCGCCATCGAAGTTCTGGTGCTGAATGGCCAGGATTACGACCTGATCTCGGTCGCCGCCAAGCAGGGTTCGCTCCGGTCCACCGTCCTCGAAGGCTTCGAGGTCGACGTGTCCGAGCTGATTCCCCATCTCTAGTCTCCGTTTCCGTTTCGGAACGGGTTTCGCTCTCGCCCAAAGACGCTTCCGGGCTATCGTCCGCCCGCAAATGAAGAACAGCGTCGATCCCATCGAAGCAGGCATCAACGACATCCGCAAAGGCCGGATGATCGTCGTCGTGGACGACGCCGACCGCGAGAACGAGGGCGACCTCGTCATGGCGGCCGAGAAGGCCACTCCCGCCGCCGTCAACTTCATGGCCCGATTCGGACGGGGCTTGATCTGCGTCCCGACCACCGGCGAACGCCTCGAACAGCTCGGCATCGGCAGCATGGTGTCGCAGAACCGCGACACGTTTAAGACCGACTTCCAGGTCAGTGTCGACGCCGCCAAAGGGATTTCCACGGGCATCTCCGCCGCAGACCGCGCCCGCACCATTTCCATTCTGGCCGACCTGAAATCCACCTCCGCCGACCTCGTCCAGCCCGGCCACGTCTTCCCGCTCCGCGCCAAACCCGGCGGCGTCCTCCAACGCGCCGGCCACACGGAAGCCGCCGTCGATCTGGCTCGCCTCGCGGGCTGCCGACCTGCGGGAGTCATCTGCGAGATCATGGGCGACGACGGCACCATGATGCGCCTGCCGCAGCTCCGGAAGTTCGCGCAGAAGCACGAGCTCAAGGTCTGCACGATCGAGGACCTCATCAAGTTCCGCCGCCGGAGCGAACGGCTCGTGGAACGCGTTGAGGTCATCAAGATGCCCACGGACTACGGCGACTTCGACCTGCACCTCTACAAGTCCACAGTCGACGGACAGCACCACCTCGCGTTGGTCAAGGGCGACGTGGCCAAGAAGAAGAACGTCCTCGTCCGCGTCCACAGCGAATGCCTGACCGGCGACGTCTTCGGTTCACGCCGATGCGACTGCGGCCCGCAGCTCCAGAAGGCCATGCAGCAGATCTCCGAATCCGGCGCAGGCGTCCTGCTCTACATGCGGCAGGAAGGCCGCGGCATTGGCCTGCCGGGCAAGATCGCGGCCTACAAGCTCCAGGAGAAGGGCTACGACACCATCGAGGCCAACCTGAAGCTTGGGTTCCCCATGGACCTCCGCGAATACGGCATCGGCGCGCAGATCCTCTCCGACCTCGGCCTGAAGACCATACAGCTCATCACCAACCACCCGAAGTAGATGGTCGGCCTCGAAGGCTACGGGCTGGTGATCACCAAACAGATCCCCATCCGCGTGAAGGCCAATCCGCACAACGCGAAATACCTCAAGACCAAGAAGGAGAAGATGGGGCACACGATCTGAAGATCGAAGGGCCGGAGGCCAAAGCTCGAAGGACCGGTTGCGCGGCAGCTTGTTTGGTCGCTTCACATACGACTCGTGAGAATAATTTGGAAAATGCCGATGTGCTCATCAGGTCGCTCTCATGACTTGTTGCGACAGCTTGCCCGTCGCCAGATTGAGGTTTCGGTGCATGACGGTGAGCAGCCGTCCGAGCGTTTGTTTTTTGGCGGTGTCGAGTCGTTCCGCGTCACCTATCACCACTCCTGCACGCTCGACATGATTGATGCATACGACTCCGTGGTCGAATTGCCTCAGACCGGTTGGCTCGCCGAGGTTCAGCAGCAACTGCGGCGAGCGGGCGATCCGACCGACGGATTGCGCCACCTGCGCTTTTATCTAGATGACGGTCCATGTTACGAGTTTATCTGTCGGACGTTCACGGCAGAGGTATCTGACCATGAGACGCCAGCGGCCTGAAGTTTTCGCAGCCAACTGGCTCTCGGGCGTGCCTCTGAGCCTTTGCGAGCGCGCTGGTCGGTCTCCTCTAGCCGTAGAGGCCTATTCAGTGCTTGGGTTGCTAGCCTAGGCCTTAGTCATTC
>JAYUUX010000714.1:0-7350 GCA_043754645.1 Verrucomicrobiales bacterium
AACGAGTCTGGTTAGAGTTGTTTGGAAGCTGCCGGCTCCAGCCAAGAATGTTACTTCAACGGGAAACTGGCGTTCGATGGAATCGTTGTGAAGATCAACCATCCAACCGACTTGTAGGCCTACTTCGCCCCCCGACGTGGACTTCAAAGTCCAGTCATAGGCCGTGTGGTATCGAAATTGTTCAGCGAAGCCTTCTATGGAGGAGGAAACCAAAAGGACCCCAAGCACGATCCAGCGCACTGCCGGATGTTGAGCGCCAAAGGCGCAATCACTTTGGAGTTGGAGACGGAAGCTCATTTCTCGATGTGGAAGACTTCCTTCAACTCCGCGGACAAGGGGCTGTTGTCGGGATTGGTCGGCATGAGTTCCCGCATGGAGGCCCACCAACGGCGGCAGACGTCCGTGTCGGCGATCGCCTGCCAACGGGCTTCGTCCTCGATCTCGGCGTAGGCGAAGAGTTGGCAGGTTTCGGCGTGGAGGAAGATGGAGTAGTTCACCACGCCGTGGGCTTTCAGCACCGACTCCAGCTCGGGCCAGATGGGCGAATGGCGGCGAGCATACTCGGCCTCGTGGCCGGCATGGACGGACATGATGAAGGCCTTTCGGATCATTAAGGGTGCAATGATGCGGATCAGCGCGCCGGGAGCAACTTGGCGAATCGCTCACGTGCTTCGGTCCAGACTGAGCGAGTTGCCGGATCGGGTTCGAACGTCTGCAGTTCGCTGGAGGCGCGGACGGCGGCGCGGAGTTCCGCGAGGGACTTGAGTTCACCGGCGGCCTTGGCCTGCACGAGGAGGTTGCCCAGCACGGTGGCCTCGGTCGGACCGGCGACGACCGTCCGGTTGCAGGCGTTCGCGGTGAGCTGGTTCAGCAGGGCGTTCTTGGAACCTCCGCCGACGATATGGATGACGTTGATCCGGCTGCTGGCAACCTCCTCCAGCAGGCCGAGCACGTGGGCGTATTTCAACGCGAGGCTGTCGAGGCAGCAGCGGACGAACTGGTCGGCGGTTTCAGGGACGGGCTGTCCGCGCTCGCGGCAGAAACTGCGGATCGCCTCCGGCATGTCGACCGGGGCGAGGAACCGCGGATCATCGGGATCGATCAGCCAGGTCAGCGCCGGCACCTCGCCGGCGAGCAACGTGAGTTGGCCGTAGTCGAAACGTTCGCCGGCAGCGTCGAACGAGCGTTTGCACTGCTGCACGAGCCAGAGGCCCATGATGTTCTTGAGCACGCGCCACGTGCCTTCGATGCCGCCTTCGTTGGTCAGGTTCAGCACTTCCGCCCAAGGCGAGAGCGCGGGCTGGCTGGTCTCGATGCCCATGAGCGACCAGGTGCCCGAACTGATGTAGGCCCAGCCCGGTTTTCCCGAGAGCTCGGTCGGGACACCGGCGACGGCGGATCCGGTGTCGTGCGTGGCCGGCGCAACGACCGGCACGGGTCCGAGCCCGGTGCGTTCGCGGACGCTGGGCGTGAGGACTCCCAGACGTGTCCCCGGCTCGATGACCCGCGGGAGGAAATGGGTGGGCAGCCCAAGGCGGTGGAGCAAGTCGGTCGCCCACATGCGCTTGATCGGATTGAAGAACTGCGTGGTCGTGGCGTTGGTGAACTCGACCGCCTTCTCGCCGGTGAGGCACCAGTTCAGCCAGTCGGGGATCATCAGGAACGTTTCCGCCAGCTTGAGCAGTTCGGGGCTGCGCCTCTTCGCCGCCATGAGCTGGTAGAGGGTGTTGATCTCCATGAACTGGAGACCCGTCTCGGCGAAGATCTCCGGCCGTGAAACCTTGGAGAAGGCGACATCCATCATGCCGATGGTGCGCGGGTCCCGGTAGCAGAATGGAAGACCAAGGAGTTCGTCCGACTCGGACATGAGAACGTAGTCGAGCGCCCACGTGTCGATGCCGATGGAGACGATCGAACCACCGAAACGCCGCGCCGCGAGGGCGAGCGCGTGCTGGATGTCGTTCCACAGGCGGAGCAGGTCCCAGCGCAGCGTGCCGGAAACGGCGACGACCGGATTGGGGAAGCGGTGCAGCTCCTCCAATTGCATCCGTGTGCCGTTCCAGCGTCCGGCCATCAGGCGACCGCTCTCCGCGCCGATGTCGATTCCGAGATAGATTTGTTCCGTCATGCGATCGGCGGGGATTCAACGCGGCGGCGCGCGTCGGGTAAAGCTTTGGGGACATTCTGGTAGGGCGGAGTTGCTGCTCCGCCCTGACCCGTTCGTCCAATGCTGCAAGCATTGGACGGATTTCCACGGCTGCGGAGCACCGCAGCCCTACCGTTCTTTGAGAATCTTTCCGAACGTGGTCCGCATCTCGTCCACCGTGCCGATGGCGAGATGCAGGTCGTATTCGAAGACCTTGCCCGGCGTGATCGCGAAACGGGTCACGGGAGCGAAGTAGGAGCAGGAGCCGTGGTCTTCGCGGCCGTCGCCGAAGCGGTAGCAGGTCAGATTGGTCGCGACCGGGACATAGGCGCCGACGCCGAAGCCGTTCTTGCCCACGTAGGCGGCCCAGTTCTCCGTCATGGCGCGACCCTCGTTGGGCCAACCGGGCTTGGAGCGATGGAGCGTGTCGTTGGACCATGGTTTGTCGCCAGAATAGAGAACCAGCGTGTCGAGATCAGGCGCGACGAACACGGCGGGGATCTCGTGGGTGCTGACATCGTGGCTGTGGGTTCCGGAATAGGTCATGCGGAAGCGGATGTGCGCGATCTTTCCGGTGAGCGAGATCCACTCCTCGAACACGACGTTTGTGAGTTCATCGCCTGCGGCCCAATGCCGCGCGAAGCTGCGGGCGTAAAGGGTGTTGGTGGTTGTGCGGAGTTCGAGGACGGTGGCGGGTTTGCCTTTCCAGTCGCCGCCTTGGACCGGGTTCCACGCCCAGGGCTTCTTGTTCCAAAGGGAGCCGTCCTTGTCGCCGTAGTAGGACTGCTGGATGAGCCGGCCGCGGTCCCAGTGGTTGATCAGGTTGCGGTTTGTGCCCGAGAGCGAGAACCACGCGATGCCCGCGCCGGAGGATTTCTTCACGCCGAGCCGGACCTGTCCGTTGTCGATGAACACCGTGTCACCCGGGACGACGGGATCGGTGGTGGCGGCGAGGGTTGCCCCAGCGGTGAAAAGGGCCAACGCCAGCGAAAGCAACAGGCGGTTCAATCTGGCTGGGGCTGCCGCATTTGCTTTGAGGCCCAGCGGGCCGCTGTTAATCCAGCCCAGGGCAGCGTCCTGGGTTTTATCCCAACAACCGAGCCCCGTCCTGAAAGGGCGGTTTAGTTTCCGATCAATCCCGCACGTAGCGTTCATCGAAGTCGACCTTGTGACGGCGAAGCAATGCCTGCAACTCGTCTTGAAACGAAGTTTTCGCGTGGTGCTCCCGCTGGTTGGCGATGCATCTGGTGACGGCGGGGACGTTCGACTGGCTGACGGAGAAGGCGCCGTAGCCAGCCTGCCAGTAGAAGTTCGCCAGGCCGGCATCGCGGCGTTTGATCCACTTCGAGGTCTCCTTCTTCACCTTTTCTACGGTGTCCTTTTCCGCGCCGGGCTAAGCGACCGGGCCCGCGAGACGAGTGGAATGCAACGACGTGGCGATGGCTCGGGTTGCTGTCTGCTTTTGGCTACGCACTGTTTCTCTGGCGAGCATCGTAGAAGTCCACTGGTAGTTTGCCCTCGTTTGCAGCATTCAAAAAAGTCATGAATCCGCAGCAAATAGGCGCGTAGATACCTTCGAGGGCAAACTCCTGCTCCCAAAGCTCTTCATGCGAAATCAAACCAATCTCGCAATTCTCTATCGGAGCTGGACAGCGGCGCACCACCAGTAGATCTCCATTTCCAGCACCCCCAATTAGAAAGAATCCTCCTTTGAAAGCTATCTTTGCTCTCTCGGAATCCGAAAGATGATCGATACTCCACAGATCATAGACTCCCACAGATATGTCCTCGCGCGGCCATGACTGAGAAAGGATTCCAACAAGCTCAAGCGGAAGGTGAGAGTGCTCATACAACCACTTTTGGGTCGCCTCTGGCGCTTCTGATAACTGGCTCCCCGATTTATCGGTGAGCTTTTGCAGATGATTAACAATCTGCTGTGCGGGTGACATTGATCTACCAGGGATGTGGTGAAGGTTGGCTTTATTGATCGCGTCCGCTTCTCAGAAATCAAACTGCTCGATGTTGTCCTTGGTGAAGACGAAGGGCTGGCCGAGGAGGATGTCGGTGCCTTCGATCTTTAGCTCGCCCAAGGGACCGGCTTTGTAGCTGGTCGCGCCGGGCTTGAGTTCGCCTTTGGCGAGCGCGGCGGCGGCGTGAAGCGTGAGATAACCGAGGTCTTCGACCTTCCAAAGGATCACGGCCTGGGTGACGCCGGACTTCACGTAGGCCTTGTTCTCGTTCGGCAGGCCGAGGCCGAGGACTTTCACCTTGCCCGCCTTGCCGGCCTGTTTGACGGCTTCGGCGGCGCCGGGAACGGCGGGCGAGCAGATGGCCATGACGCACTTCAGGTTGGGATACGCCCCGAGCAGATTGGCGGTTTCCTGCTGCGCTTTGTCCTTCTGGTCGTCGCAGGGCTTGGTATCGACGAGCTTCATCTTCGGATACTTCTCCTTGAGCCGGGCTTCGATGTTCTTCCGCCATTCGTTCATGTTCGCAGCTGTGAGCGTGGCGGTGATGATGGCGAACTCGCCTTCTTCGCCGCAGAGCTTGGCGGCGGTGTCCATGAGCGTGTAGCCGATGCCCTGGGCGGTGGCCTGGTTGACGAAGAAGCTCCGGGCGTCGGGCGTGGTGTCGGAATCGTAGGTCAGCACCTTGATGCCCTTGGCCTGGGCCTTCTTCAGCGCGGTGGCGATGCCGTCGCGGTTCTCGCAGGCGGCGGCGATCACATCGACGCCGAGGGTGATCCAGTTCTCGACGATCTCGTTCTGTTTGGCGGGATCGGTATTGGTCGGTCCGTCGAAGATGAGTTCGACGCCGAGCTCCGCCGCGGCCTTGTCGGCGCCTTTCTTGACGTTGACGAAGTATTGGTTGCCCTTGCTCTTCGGCAGGAGCGCGATGCTGAGCTTCTTGCCGGAGGGCGCGGGTCCACCGGGCGCCGAGGTGCCGGGCTTCGAATCGGATGGTCCGCAGCCGGTGATCAGGACGAGGGCCGCGCAGGCGAGGATTGGGAGGAGGCGTTTCATGCGTTGCTGGGTGTGCTTGGGGTGGCGGAAGTCTGACGACGCGCCCGCCGCTCCGACAAGAACTTCATCAGCACGCTGCCGGCGAGTGCCGCGATCAATAGGACGCCGGTCAGCACACCCGAGAGTTCACGGGATACGCCCATGATGGACGGGATGCGCGAGAGGCCGTTGGTCAGCACGGCGATGGCCGCGACGCCCAGGAGGGTTCCGTGAACGGAGCCCGTCCCGCCGAAGATGCTCGTGCCGCCAAGGACGACGGCGGTGATGGCGAGGAGTTCGTAGCCGGTGCCCGCGTCGGCGCGTGCCTGGGAAACGCGGGCGGTCAGGATGATCGCGGCGAGCGCCGCCACGATGCCGGCCATGACATAGGCGAAGGCGATTCGTTTGCCGACCGGCAACCCGGCATACCGCGCGCCCTCCGGCGAAAAGCCGATCGCCCGCCACGAGCGTCCGAAGGTGGTTCGGTGCACCAGAAGCCACACAGCCCACGCTACCGCGAAAAAAAGCCACGCCTGGTTCGGCAGACCAAGCGAGACGCCGCTGGCGAAGTCGAGGAACGGCTGGGGGAACTTGGAGTAGGTGGCCGTGCCCTTGGTGATCGCCTCGGCCAAGCCGCGGAAGAGCGAGTAGGTTCCGAGCGTGACGATCAAGGGCGGCAGGCGGAGCCGCGTGATGAGCAGAGCGTTTAAGCCCCCGGCCGCGCCTCCTATTACGAGTGTCGCGGCGCCGGCGGTGATGGGATCAAGCCCGCCGTCCTGGACCATCTTTCCGAAAAGCACCGCGCAAAGCCCGACCAACGAGCCGACCGACAGGTCGATTCCGCCGGTGAGGATGATCGGCATCATGACGAGCGCGAGCAGACCGATCTCGGTCGAGTGCCGCATGATGTTCGCGAGGTTGTCGGCCTGGAGGAAGTTTCGGCCGAACGTGGTGAACACGATCGCTTCGATCACGACGAGTGCGACTAGGACGCTTTCGTCCCGATGCTTGCGCTCCAGATTCTGGAAAGACGCTTTCACGATTCTAGTTGGACGACTGCGACGGAAATATCGTCTGGGAACCCTCCGGATTTTAGCCGGACAAGTTCAGCCAATGAGCTGGCCGTTTCTTCGGACGGTGCAGTGCGAATCAAAGACACAATTGCTTCCCGCGAGGTGTATTTCAGAAGGCCATCGCTTGCCACCAGAAGTGTCCCATTGGAGAAGCCAAGCCGGAATCCATTTGGGACGGCTGAACCCGAACCCACGAAGGGTTTTCGAATCTGATGCTGAGTCAACTCGATGACAGATTCCGGGCCGATCAGCATTGCACCCGAGTCTCCGATGCTGGCTCCGAACAGCGCGCCCCAGTCAACGACCACTACGACAAGGGTTGTATCGCCGGCAACCGGATCACTCGCCACTTGAGAGTCGATCTCTTTCAACATGGAGATGCAGGCTTTTTCGGAGGTGAGGCTTCCTATCTGCGATTCTATGAGAGAGATGGCGAGGTCGGCAGCTTCAGCGCCGCCACTGGTTCCTCCTGCACCATCGGCAACCGCAATAAACAGCTTGCCATGAGAACGTCTCACCAACAGGCGGTCTTGGCCTGGCGGAGACTGTTGGGCTAAGAACTGGGTGGCTGAATACATGGTCAGGTCTGCGGTGTTTTGGTCCGTAGGACCGCTCTGCGATCCATCACAATAGCCAGAATGATAACGGATCCTTGAATCGCCTTTTCCCAGTAGGCTTCGACGTGGAGATAGGTCAGCGCGGGATTGATCGTCGCGAGCAGGAGAAGCCCGAGGAAAACGCCGACGAGTCGGCCGCGTCCGCCTGTAACCGCCACTCCTCCCACAACGGCGGCGGCGATGGCCTTGAGTTCCATGCCGGTGCCCGAGTTCGGATCCACCTGGGGCGATTGAACTAGGTTGGCCATCGACGCGAGCGCGGCCATCGCTCCCATGAGCACAAACACGCCGAAGGTGACCCGGCGTGGATTGATGCCCGCCAACCGGGCCGCTTCGGCATCGCTTCCGACCGCGTGGATCTGGCGACCGCCGGCCAGGTTTCTCATCATCCACGCCATGGCCGTCGCCAGCGACAACGAGGCAACGATCAAAGCGACCTGGCCGCCGGTCTGGCTCAGGCCGAACCATTGGACAGCGTCCGGAAGGTTGATGAAGCGACCCTGTTGCCAGAG
>JAYUUX010000715.1:0-2636 GCA_043754645.1 Verrucomicrobiales bacterium
GCTGCATCAAGCCGGCGCCGGATCCCATCACCGGCAAAACGGGCGACCATCGCGACATCTTGGCGAACAGGCCCACGAGACCATCCCCGGGCCCATAGACGATCGATGGCCGGAAGATGGTCCAATCAAGCCCGCTGGCCCGCACCAGCTCTTCGGCGGCCCACTTCGTCCGATGATACCGCGCCCGCGCATCGGGCCGCGTTCCCAGCGCGCTCATCTGCACCCAACGCCGCACTCCGGCGTGCTTCGCCGCGTCCAACAACCGTCGTGTCGCACCGACGTGGACTTCCTCAAAGGTGTTCCGCCCAATCTCGCTGATGATGCCGACGAGATGGATCACCGCGTCGACGCCGGTCACGGCCGTGTTCAACGACGCCGCGTCATGGATGTCGCCCGAGGCCAGCTCCGCTTTCAGTTCCGCGGCCATCGCCCGGGCCTTGACCGACTCCACGTCGCGAACCAGCAGGCGGGGTTCATGGCCGGCGGCGACAAGGCACCGCACCACGTTGCGCCCGATGAAACCGGTTCCGCCAGTGACGAGGACCTTCATGCGCGACGACGTTTGCACCCTTCGCTGCAAAAGCGAACTTCCTCCCAGCAACGTTCCCATTTCTTCCGCCACTCGAACGGCCGTCCGCACGCCTGGCAGGCTTTGGTCGGCAACTGGCCTTTGCGCCATTTCATTCCAGATGGGTAGCTGCTCATTCGCCGCGCGCAACGTTCGACGGCCAAGCGGGCGGGCCAACGCAAGTTTTGCAACCGACGCCAGCGGGTCTACCTTCACGCCGCCATGCAGTCCGACCCATCACAAAAACCAAAACCGGTGACGCGTTCGACCGAAGAGACCATGCTCGGATTGATCTGGGTGATGGAATGGTCGTTGGCGCTCGGCTTCGGCGTGTTGGCGGCGGCGACAGCCGGGGTGAAGAAACTGTGGGAGGACCATTCGATGGTCTTCAGCATCTGGGTCATCATCGCGCCGGCCGTCGTGGTGACGCTGAACTGGCTCTTCTGGCGCCACGTAAAGAGGAAGATCGCCCGAGAAGGCGTCAGCTTGAAGAAGCGCGGAAAGGCATCGGATTGACAGCCGGTGCCGGTTCGCGCCAAGTCGATTCGCGCATCATTCACCCGTCTCTCCAAAATGAAACGCATCATCCAGTCACTCCTCTGCTTGGCTGCCGGAATCGGCATCGGCTGGTATCTCGGCCACTCGCGTCCGATGGCTGAGAAACAAATGGAAATTCTGCGCCACTATCAGTCGGCGAAGGACAACCTCCAGATGACCGATGCCCAGATGGCGGAGGCTAGGACGAAGGTGCCGCAGTATTTCGAGGACATGAAGCGACAAGACGAGATGACTGCGGCGGTCGCCTTGGGCGCATTCAAGCGTCTGGAGAGAGGGGATACGAACTCGGCCAAGAAGAGGCTCGCATGGCATGTAGGCAGCTACTATCGGCTCTATCACGCGAAAGGCGGCGACACGAATCTGTTGGCCCAGATTGACGACGCGGCGCGCAAACATCCGATGATCGCCGAGGAGATCGCAACGAAGGGCGAGTGAGTAGGGAACACCCTGCCGAACTCCCAAATCGTTTCTGATGGGCAGGTCCGACTCCGCTTCCCGATCTGCTTCATCCGCGTGGTCTGTGGTCAACTTCAGAGCTTCGCCACCACCCGGACTTCCCTGCCAGGCCTGATCAGATGGGCGAGCCTGCGGATGAATCGGAATCCGCCTTCGCCAAGCTTGAACTTCAGCGCCTGCGCAGCCGCCCATCGATCGTAACCGAACTCCCCTACCCCGGCCGACTCGACCCTCCATCCGCACTCGGTCACCAGCGCCGCCAGCGTCTGCGCGTTCCAGGAGAACAGATGATGGTTCGGCTCCGCCGGATCGAACCGCCGATAACGTCGCTCGATCTCATACGGCACATGCAGCAGCAACGTCCCGGCAGGTTTCAGCACTCGGGACAACGTCCGCAAGGTGGCCGCCGGATCGATCACGTGTTCGAGCGCGTGATGACAGATGACGACATCGGCGACGCGATCCGGAACCGCCTCAAGCGAACCGTAGAATTCAATGCCAGCCTGGACAAGTTCCGCGCCGAGGAACTCGGCGACATCGACACCGATCCGCCTCAGGCATTGGAGCGAACGGAGGTTCCATCCCGCGCCGACCCCGAACTCCACCACGACATCGTCGCGACGAACGAAGGGCTGAAACTTGTCCGCCCGAAGCCGCGTGATCCACGGGAACACGCCCGCCGGCACGCCGCGCTTCACCTCGTGATAACGCCGGCCGGCGTCGGCGCGGTAGCGATCGGCGGGTTGCTTGGAAGGTTCGGAAGGCATTGCTTCAAACTAGGAGTTCACCACGCAGGACCGTGACGGCCTTGCCGAGCAGTTTGGTGCGATCTGCCGCATGGACCACGCGCACCAGTCCGCCTCGTGCCGACGCCTGCCAGCCGGTGAGTTCCCGGCGCCCCAGCTTGGCCGCCCAATACGGCGCGAGCGCGCAATGCGCCGAACCCGTGACGGGATCCTCATCCACCCCCGAAGCCGGCGCAAAGAAGCGCGACACGAAGTCGAACCTCGGATCATCCGAAGCCGCGGTGACAATGATCCCACGGGACTTCACG
>JAYUUX010000716.1:0-4943 GCA_043754645.1 Verrucomicrobiales bacterium
AACCCGAGATGCCGTTCGTAGAATCCGGGGAAGAACTTCCCGATCCAGCCCATGCCGCAGACGTAGGTGAAGTCGTCGAAGAAGATCTCCGAGGCGACCTTCTCGAAGCGGCAGTTGTAGGTCTCGTTCTTCGGATGGAAGTAGTCGAACGAACCCTCGGTGAAGAAATGGCAGTGCTGCCAATGCCGGTAGGCCTCGCACCAGGTGTAGTGCGGGCACTCGATGAAGAGCAGGCCGCCGGGTTTCAGCAGGCGGTAGAATTCCTCCATCACCTTGTCCGTGGGCAGGAGGTGCTCCAGCACGTGCGAGCAATGGATGGCGTCCGCGTGGTTCTCGGGGAAGGGATACGGGAAGGTCAGCAGGTCATGGCTGATGTCGCGCTGCACGTCGTCCGTGGCGATGGACACCTTGCGGGTGTCGACGCCGATGGAGCCGGGCAGCTTGCGGCGGCCGCAGCCGATATCGAGGACGACCTTGCCTTTCATCTGCTCGATGAAGGCGGCGCGACGGCGCTTGACCGTGGGAAAGAGTCTCATGCTGCCCGGACGCTAGAACGGCCAAGCCCCTCCGCGCCAGCGTTTGTCTTGGTAGGGCACGCACTTCGATTGCGGTTCGTCGATTGGGGCCACGAAGACGCAATGCTCGGATTCGACTCGGAGGTTGGACGTGGGAATCCAGTCCTGCCGGGTGGCGGAGAAGAGGCGGTGCCGGTCCGTCAGGTGCAGCGGCCCTGGCACCCTGGCCAGCCGCAGATCCATGCGCGGGACTTTCTGTGACTACTGACATGTCTCTCTGTGCTCCACCATTCTATCCATTACCTTAAGCCTCTCCCCTAGTTCTTATTCACGATGCTTAATGAGCGAATATCAGTAACAACCAATAATATGATAATGGATTTTCTGAAAACAATCACACTTGCCCAGTAAATCATCGAGGCAGAAACTCTGGGGTCGCCCAGCCAATTGATGAGGATGTCCCACTTCGAGTATACCATTGCAATCCATATTACTAAGCAAATGCTACATAGGGTCGATGATACTAGCTTTGCACCGCGGAATCGCGCTATTCCAACAAGGCAAGCAGCCAGCTCAACAAGCCATAAAATGTTCTCCTGCCCAAGGGTAATCCGGAGTGAAATCGAGGGACCGTGCCCTCCGGCCAGCATGGGAAATGAAAGCAGCAGTTCCATAATAAACGCAACCCCGATGGAACACACGAACCAAAGCCGCATTATCCACGTCATATTCTTCATAATGCCTTTCTCGCACGATATTCCTCCGCACTATCGTAGACTATCTCGTATTGATGGGCGGGGATACCACGCATTCTATCGACCTGTCACTTTGATTGGGCGGCTAGTTAACTGTTCGAATTCCGACAGGAGCTCGGTGGAGTTGGACGCGATGCGGGCCGTGCCGGAGGGGGAGGCCAGGTCTTCGCCGGCCCGGAGGGCGGACGCGAGGATCCATTCGTGGCGGGCCGCGGAGAACAGGCGGTATTTCCAAGACAGGCTCTTGGTGTTTGCACCAGACTAGCCGGTTTCGACAATCACCCTCGTTTCAGCAGCCACAATCTCCAGACACGGATTTCCATCGGTGTTCATAAAAGCATAGTGGATGTATGGATGTAGTTGCGGTGGCTCGTCGTAGCCGTAGTCCAGTGCCTTGCGCATCAGTTCGGTCTCCTGATCGTAGCGGTAGAATCCAGAAATATAGTTAGGGACTAAATCCGACACTAATTGAACGTCACTGAACTCCACGCGCAAAGTTTTACAGTTCCATGCCTTGACGCGCACAAAGAAAGCTGAACCGATTCTCTCGCAGCCGAGAACTTCTCCGTCCTCAAAGCCGACCTCGGTTTGAATTGGGGTTACCTTCATTCTGCCCGGACGCTAGAACGGTGCCGGCCCGGCGCGCCAGCATTTGTCCAGGACCGGCGGCGGTAGCGCTCCCCAGAACCAGCGAGTGACTTAGAACCAGCTGCGGAGCAGCGGAAGATAGTAGCCCCGGGCGTGAGCCCGGGGTTGGACGAGGAGACGGGCGAGCTCTGGAGGAGCGGTAGAAAGGCGTCTGTCGCTCCTCCGGAGCTTCTGACCATCAGGGAACACCCAACCCACAGCTCACGCTGTGGGCTACTTTCTTCCGCACCTCCGGTGCTCGGAATCGGGTTTGAACACAATCATCACGGAGCGGCCTTCGTCGTCCGAAAACCTTGGGCTTCCCCGTCCGGCTTGACGGGTCGTAGGCTGGCGCCATGTCTGACAGCAACGCCATCGGCGTCATCGGGCTCGGCTATGTCGGTTTGCCGCTCGCGCTCCTGTTCTCGCGGGCCGGCTCCCGCGTGCTCGGGTTCGACGTCGATGCCGCCAAGGTGACCGCGCTCAACGCCGGCGAGAGCTACATCCTGCACATCCCGTCCGACGGCATCGCCGCCGCGCGCAAGGCCGGCTTCGAGGCCACGGCCGACTTCAAGCGCATCGCCGAATGCAGCGAGGTCATCATCTGCGTGCCCACGCCGCTCAAGAACGGCCGCGAGCCGGACATCTCCTACATCGTCCAGACCGGCCTCTCCATCGCGCCCCATCTGCGCCGGGGCACGTTGGTCGTGCTCGAATCCACGACCTATCCCGGCACGACGGACACGGAGCTGCGCGAGGTGCTGGAGACGGGTTCCGGGCTGAAGGCGGGCGTGGATTTCCATCTGGCTTTTTCCCCCGAACGCGAAGATCCGGGCAATCCCCAGAGCAAGGTCGCCGAGATCCCGAAGGTCGTGGGCGGACTCACGCCGGCCTGCCTGCAACGCGCGCTCGCGCTCTACGGCCGCGCGGTGAAGCGCCTTGTGCCGGTGAGCAGTTGCCGCGTGGCCGAGGCGGTGAAGCTGACGGAGAACATCTTCCGCGCGGTGAACATCGCCATGGTCAACGAGCTGAAGGTCGTCTACGAGGCCATGGACCTCGACATCTGGGAGATCATCGACGCGGCGAAGACGAAGCCGTTCGGGTTCATGCCGTTCTATCCCGGTCCCGGTCTGGGCGGTCACTGCATCCCCATCGATCCCTTCTACCTCACGTGGAAGGCGCGCCAATACGGCCAGCACACGCGCTTCATCGAACTCGCCGGCGAGGTCAACACGGCCATGCCGCAATACGTCGTGCAGCGGCTCGGGAAGGCGCTCGGCGCTTCCGGCAAGGCCTTGGCCGGCGCGCGCATTCTCCTGCTCGGCATCGCCTACAAGTCCAACGTCGACGACGACCGCGAGAGCCCGGGCTACGTGCTTTGGGAACTGCTCGAAGCCGCCGGGGCGAAGGTCGATTTCCACGACCCGCACGTTCCCGTGATCCGGCCTTCGCGCGAACACGGCCACTACGCCGGACGCCGCAGCGTGCCGCTCACCGAGGAGACGGTCGCGGGATTCGACGCCGTCCTCATCGCCACCAAACACGACGCCGTGGACTACGCGCTCATCGCCAAAGCGGCGAAGTTGATCGTCGATTCGCGCAACGCCCTCGCCGGCACCGCGGTCGATGCCGCCAAGTATTTCAAAGCCTGACTCATGAAAGCCCTCGTCACCGGCGGTGCCGGATTCATCGGTTCCCACATCACCGAGGCACTTGTCGCCCGGGGCGCCCGCGTCGTCGTGCTCGACAACCTCTCGCTCGGCAACCCGGAGAATCTCGCTTGGGCAAAGCCAGGCGCGGTCGAGTTTGTCCAGGGCGACATCCGTGACTCCGCCCTCGTGCAGAAGGTCGTCGCGGGCTGCGACTGGGTCTTCCACCAGGGAGCCCTGCCCTCAGTGCCCCGATCGGTGGAGCAGCCGGTGGAATCGAACCAGCACAACATCGACGGCACGCTCAATCTGCTCGTGGCCGCCCGCGACGCCGCCGTGAAGCGTTTCCTCTTCGCCTCCTCGTCGTCCATCTACGGCGACCAAGATGCTCCGTTGAAGAGCGAGAACCTCTCGCCCAGTCCGCTCTCGCCCTACGCGCTCCAGAAGTATGCCGGCGAACGCTACTGCCAGCTCTTCCACAAGCTCTACGGCCTGCCGACGGTGGCGCTCCGCTACTTCAACGTCTTCGGCCCGCGCCAGTCGTTCAACTCGCCCTACTCCGGCGTCATCGCCAAGTTCTGCACCGCGTTCATCAACGGGGAACGCCCCCAGATTTTCGGCGACGGCCTCCAGTCCCGCGACTTCACGTTCATCGAGAACGTGGTGGCCGCGAATCTCGCCGCGGCCGAAGCCCCGGCCGAGAAGGTTGGCGGGCGCGTCTTCAACATCGCCCTCGGCGACAGCGTCACGTTGCTTGATCTGGTGCGTGATCTCGGAACCGTCAGCGGTCGTCCGCTGGAACCGGTCTTCCATCCGGCCCGCGCCGGTGACGTGAAACATTCCAAGGCCGACATCTCGGCGGCCAAGGCGGCCTTCGGCTTCACGCCCCAGGTCGGCTGGCTCGACGGCCTCCGCAAAACCTACGCCTGGTATCAGACCGGCGCCGGCCAAGCCTAATGATCTCCCGCCTCACCTGCCCCATCAGCGGCCAGCCTTCGGACGTCGTCTACCGCAGGCCCTACACGCATCCCGATCTGCGGCGCTTCCTCGACGAGGCCGGCCTCGGAGCGAAGGCCGGTGACGTCGCCTACGAGATCCGCCATTGCAAGGGCTCCGAACTCTTCTTCCAGAACTGGGTCATGGAAGACGTCGAGCTCGCGGGCATGTATTCGAGCCCGCGCGGCGTGGCGCAGTTCGAGCAGGAGATTTCCGAGCAGCGCCTGCACTGGCTTGGCCACATGGCCGAGGAAATCCTCGTGCTGCGTCAGAGCCTGAAGACTCCGCGGCCCGTGGTCCTTGATTTCGGCTGCAACTGGGGCAAGTGGTCCAGCATGGCGCTCGCCTTCGGCTGCGACGTGCACGCGGTGGAAGTGAACCGCGAGGCGGCCGCCTTCTGC
>JAYUUX010000717.1:0-11407 GCA_043754645.1 Verrucomicrobiales bacterium
CCCGCACCTTTGAGGTGGAGATCCCACTTGTCGGTCACCAGGTTGAGATGGCCGTTGTAGAGGCCCTTCAACGGCGAACGCACTTCGCCCAACAGGATCGCTCGGCCGTCGCCAAGCTGCGGCACGTAGCTGCCGAACTGGTGTCCGGCGTAGAGCATCGCCAGCGGATCGCTTCCGGGAATGGGCTTCCGGCCGGTAATTAAATCGAGGAAGTCCGGCCGCTGCGCTTCGGCGGGATCGAGGTCGATGAGGTTGCCGGCGGCCTGGTTGAAGTGGACGAGCCAGGGGTTCTCGAACGGCTTGGGCTGGACGCGTTGATGGAACGTATCCGGCAGCCGCGAGTAGGTGTTGTCGAAGGTCAGCGCCTCGATCGATCGCATCCGGCCAACCTAGGCATTGAGCAAGCCCCGAACAAGCGCCGGGCGTCACGACGCAAGCGCGTGATGGATGGCGCGCACCAGGACCTCCGGATCGACCGGCTTGGCCAGCAGGCGTTTCACGTTGGCCGCACGCAGTTCGTCGTCGCGGATGCCGGATGCGAACCCGGTCATGATGACGATGGGCACGTCGATCCCGCAGCCGCGAACGGCCTTGGCGAGTTCGATGCCGTTCATTCCGGGCATGGTCCAATCCGAGAGGATGAGGTCAAAGCCCCCGTGGCCCGAGAGGAGTTGCAGGGCCGTGTCCGGCGAGGAGACGTGCTCGCCCTCGAATCCGGCGCGTCTCAGCAGGCGGATCGTGGACAGGCCGACAGCCGGTTCGTCGTCTATCACGAGGATGCGCTGGCCGGACCCATGGGGAACGGGGCGCGCCGCAGCGGCATCGCCGCGGCCCGCCTTGTTGTGGGCGGCGGGCAGGTAGATGTCGAACCGGGCGCCTCGACCCGGCGCCGTGTCGAGGACAACGAGCCCGTGGTGGGCTTCGGCGATGCCATGAACGACGGCGAGACCGAGGCCTGTGCCCTGTCCCGGACCCTTCGTGGTGAAGAACGGCTCGAAAACGCGTTCCGCCGTGGCGGCGTCCATGCCAGGCCCGCTGTCCTGAACGCGGATGCGGAGGTGCGGCTCGTGTCCCAGCCGGGTCAAAGTGCCTCCCAAGGCAGAAGGGTCGGCGATCTCGGAGACATCAAATCCGATTCGTCCCGGTGAACCGGCAAGGGCCTGGACCGCGTTCGATCCGAGGTTCGTCAGCATCTGGTGGATCTCCGAAGCCGCGCACGAGGCGGGGTTGAGCGGATCGGAGACCGAACAGATCCATTCGATGTTCGAGGGTGCTCCCTGCCTGAGTTGCTCGATCACTTCGCGGACGACGGGTCCCACATCGGCCGTCTCCCGGTGGTTTCCCCGTTTGCGGCTAAAGGCCAGGATCTGGCGCACGACGTCGGTGGCGCGGCGGCATGCCTTGAGGATTTCATCAAGGCTCCCGGAGGCGGGATGGTCCTGCGGCAAGTCCTCGCGGGCGAGGTTTGCGTTGCCCAGCATCACGGCGAGCAGGTTGTTGAAATCGTGGGCGATGCCGCCGGCGAAAGTTCCGAGGGCCTCCATCTTGTGGGCCTGCTGGAGGCGGGTCTCAAGGGCCGAGTGCTGTTCCCGGGCGGCGACCTGGGCCGTGACGTTGCGGACCATGTTCAACAACGTGTCTCCGCACGGGACGATGCGGGCCTCGAAATGTTCGGCCCGGCCGGCGATATCGACCGCGTATTCGAGCAGTTGGACCTTGCCCGTCCGAAAGGCCTCGTCGACGCAACGGCGCCAGGAACTGGTCACGTGTTCCGGGAAAAACTGCGCGATGTTGCGTCCGAGAATCTCGTTGATCGGGGCCACCAGCTGGGCCGGATCGTTCGTGTAGACGTCGAGGTAGACCCCTTCCCGCGACTGCAGGATCATCAGGTCGGGAATCGCGCTAAGAAGGGCCTTCTGCCGTTGGTGCGCCTCGAGCAGTTGGCGGTGCTGCAGCCGGGACCGGGTGATGTCCTCGAACGAAGTCACCACGCCCGAGATCTCCTTGGTCCGCGGGTCGAGCAAGGGCCGGCTATTGACCGAGATCCACCGGGTCACGCCGTCGGGGCGGCGGATTCCCATGATCACTTTATCCAGCGGTTGTCCGGTGCGGAGCGTGGCCGTTGCCGGATGGTCGGCGCTTGGGAACGGGCTGCCGTCCTCCCGGACCGTCCTCCACTCGGGGTTCACCGGGGCCCGACCGGAGATCTGGGCGGCGGCGAGGCCGAGGATCTCCGAGGCGGCGGTGTTGCTCGAGATCGTCCGTCCGGCGGCGTCCTGGACGACGATCCCTTCGGCCAACGACTCGACGACGGTTCCCAGCCGGGCCTCGGCCGCCGCCTCCCTGAACACCTGCTCCCGCAGGATGAGCCCTTGGCGCTTGGCCTTGTTGAACATGAACCAGCCCCAGACCGCGGCCAGCGCCATCGACAACGCCACGCAAACCAGCGCGAACATCAACCGGCTCGCGTTCCAATACGGAGGGCCGTCGAGGATCTTCAGGTCAGCGGGCGATCGGATGACGACACGGACGTTGGTCGGACGGCCGAGGTAATCCTTGGTGAGGGAGGCGATGCCGGTCGCCTCGATCCTGGAACCCGGCCGGACCACGGGCAGTTCACCGGCCCGATACCGGATAAAAACGACATTGTCTTCCTCGGAGGCGACAATGGCCCTGTCTTCCGCGGCGCCGCTGTCCCCGATGACCATCGCCACGATCCTTACGAGGTGGGCGTCGAAAGCGGCCCCCAGCAGATCGGCCACCCGGACTTTCTCCGGCTCCGGCTCCGGTCCTCGTCCGAGAACCCGGACCTGCACGTCGTCGAGCTGGACGGTCGTCGAATTGGAGGCGACGAGGCCGACTACCTGGAGCCGGTCGCCCGGCTGGAACTCGGTGGTCCACTGCCCCCGACAAAAGAGGCTGTCGGTCCCGTCCCGCATGAAGAGAGCCTCCCGGCCATAGGTCACGACGCCCTCCACCTTGACGAACGCCGGCGCCCCGGGCCGCGACATGAAATTGGTCAGTTGCCCCATTGGAACGGAGGCGGCAGCCCAAGCCTCCTGCGGCGAGGAGTGGGCCTGGCCGAACAGCCGGGAAACCGTCGCCGCGGCGAGGGAAAGCGCGGCGAAAAGGGCCTTCAGACTGGTTTTGCTCCGGTTCACATGGACATCGGACTGGGATGTTTCGCCGAACCGCCCGGGGACCACTCCAGGACCGGTGCCGGCGCCAACATTCCCGGGCTCAGGCCCTGGCGGTTCTGACCGTGAACCGCTCAACGCGCGCGGGCGGCAGGTTCATCCACACCACGGATGCGCCGGTGCGTTCGAAGCATACCGGGAAACGGGTCCGCCGGTGCACCGCATAGGTGTATTGGACGAGCACTCCGCCGTCGGCCAGAAGCCGTCGGACCTCGAGGATGAGCCGCGCAACCTTGCGGCACGGGATGGAACGCAGCGGCAGGCTGGACAGGACCGCGGAAATCTTCGGGATCGTGCCGCCGAAATGCACGCGGAGGAGGCGGTTCAAATCGCAGGCGTCGCCGGTCAGGACGCGCAGCTTCGGGAAACGCTTCTGGAGCGCCTTGGCAAGCGTGGGGGAACGTTCGAGGGCGATCAGGCGCTCTTCGGGGACCTTCGCATCAAGGATCGCCGCCGTGATCGCGCCTGTTCCGGCGCCGAGCTCGACGACGTATCCGGAGAAGCCGTCGACGTCATGCGCGAGGCTGGCCATCTTGCGGGCCAAGGCCGGCGAACTGGGAAACGCGGCTCCCATAGGACCCGGGTTCTGCACCACTTCGCGACCGAACAAGGCCAGCGATTTGAGTAATTGGGCAGGCATGGCAGGAAAATTCCCGGCGAGGAGTAACCCATGGCTCCGCCAGATGCCAGCGGATGCTTCAGGAGTTTCTGAAGGAGTCTTGGCCTTCAGGCACCGGACGGCCTAAGTTCCGACATGCTCTCGCTCCTCCGGGCCATCAGCATTTTCAACGCGGCCATCTGGTTGGGCTCGTCCCTGTTCTTCGCCTTCATCGTTGCACCGACACTTCTGGCTGCGCCGTTGAAGGCGAATCTTGGGCCGTTTTGGGCGGGATTCGCGACACAGGCCATCATCGCCAAGCTTTTCTGGATCCATCACGCCTGCGCCACGACGGCCCTCGTCGCGGCGGCGTTGGAGCATCTCTACGCAGGACGGCCGATGGAGAAGACCCTGACCTGGGTGCTCCTGCTTGTCCTCGGACTTGGGTTGATCGGGGGGTTCGCGCTCCAACCGGTGCTCAAGGACCTGCACCTGAAAAAATATCGGAGCCGCCCCAACAGCCCCGAGTTGATCGAAGCGACGCGCTCATTCGGCCTGTGGCACGGCGTTTCGCAGGTGGCCAACCTGATCTGCCTGGGCGGGATCTCGTTCTATCTGTGGAAGACGGCCATTCCCAGGACGGGCCAGCGGGCCGCGTCGATTCCGCGGTTCAACGTCTGATCCGGTCCCGGGCCCGTGCGGCGGGGAGGCAACCAAACCAAGGGTTGATTCCCGTTAAAACAACCTGCTAATACTCCCGTCCGCGTGGGCGATGGCAACGGACGGTCCTCGGCCCCACGACAGTCGCATTCGCGCAACGAATTAAGTGGCGTGCCCTTCACGCCGATGAAACGCACAGCATGATATCAAACGAGAGACCTTCGCCGTATGGTTACCGGCCCCAGCGCCGTTCTTCGGGCCAGGGCCACGGACACGGCGGACAGGGCAATTATGGAGGCCAGGGATCCGGCTACGGCTACGGACAGCCCAAACCCCAGGTCAATGAAGACACCCTGCGCACGGAAAAGATCCAGATCGAGCGCAAGACCTTCATCCTGACGCTAAAGGAAAACCCCCGTGGCCGCTTCCTCCGCATCACCGAGGACGTGAATGGCCGCCGGGACAACATCATCATTCCCTCGACCGGGCTGCAGGACTTCAAGCGGCTGGTCGACGAGATGGTGAAGCTGTCGGACGAGACCCCGCCCAACATCCCCGGCGTGGACCCCGCCTATCCGGACTATCCGGTGGACGACGCCCAGCCGCCTTTTGAGGACGCCGCGAACCAGGCGCCGGGTCCCGACCAAAACCCCGCCTGAGCGGCGGAACCGGCTTTGGCCGGCAGTGCGGCCCTCGGGCTAGCTGCCGGCTCTCGTCTTTTTCTTCGGGGCTGATTTCTTCTTGGCCGCGGCTTTTTTCGGAGCCGCCTTCTTCGCTGCGGGCTTCTTCACGGCGGGCTTCTTCGTCTTTTTCTCGTCGGACGGAGGATTCTTCGGATCGATACGCCGCGCGTCGCCCCAAAGGCCTTCGATGTCGTAGCGCTCGCGGACGTCCGGCTTCATGACGTGGATGATGACGTCGAAGTAGTCGAGAACCTGCCACGCGCTGGGGTGCTCCCCATCCACGGACGCGGGCCGGAGGCCGTGGTCTTCGGCGAGCGATCCGCGGATCTCGGAGATGATGGCGCGGATGTGCGGTTCACTGGAACCGGAGACGAGGACGAAGAAATCCGTGACCGAAGAGATCTTCCGCACATCGAGGATGACCGTCTTCTCCGCCTTCTTGTTGTCGGCGAGTTCGTGGCAAAGCAGGGCCAGCTTGAGCGAATCCATTTCGGCTAGGCTATGGACCGAGGCCTAAAGATAAAGCCGATTCGCCGCGATGGCCTCTGCGACAGCCGACGGAACCAGGTGCCGGATGGTCATGCCGGCCTTCGCACGGTCCCGGATCTGCGACGAGGAAACTCCCAGTGGAAAGCCTCTCAAGACCTTTCCCCGAAACGGCGCGGGGAGAATCGGCTCGGGATCGCCGGGCCTCGGAATCACGACGAACTGGGCCAAGGCCGCGAGCGCAGTCGCCTCCCGCCATTTCGGGAGGATCGGCGCGTGGTCCGCTCCGATCAGGCAGGACAACTCGACTCCGGGGTGTTCGGCCGCGATTTCGCGCAGCGTGTCCACGGTGTAGGAAAATCCTCCCCGTCGGATTTCCCGGTCGTCGACAATCGCCCACTCCCATCCCTGGAGGGCTAGCCGCAACAATTGCGCGCGGATCGCTCCCGGGGTTGGCTGGGAACCTGGTTTGAAGGGGGATTGGGCCGCAGGTATGAACACGACGCGATCAAGCTGCAGTTCCTCCCGCGCCGCCTGCGCCACGAGCAGATGGCCGAGATGCACCGGATCAAAGGATCCTCCATATACGCCCAAACGCATCGTGCGCAGTTCAACGGGCTCCGCCGTTTCGACCAAGAAGAATCTCCGGCGCCTGATGGCTTGCCCGGGCCAACCTGATCTGAATTACTGGTCTGGACACCCGTCAGAACACCGAACATGAAGCCCCACGCGCTTAACCTTCTCGCCGGCCTGTTGGCCGTAACCGTCGTCCACGCCGCCGATCCGGCGCCGAAAACCCAGGTCGCCGCTCCGAAGCCCGTTGATTCCTCGCCGACCCCCACCGGACAACAGGTCGACGGCGCGTTCACGAAGGTGGTTCTCGATTCCGACCACGCGAAAAACGGATCCTTCGAAGACACGCTCAAGGATCCGATGGAAATGGCGGTGGCGAAGGACGGCCGCGTCTTCTACGCCGAGCGCAACGGCACCATCAAGATGTGGAAACCCGACTCGAAGACCGCGGTTGTCATCGCGGAAATCCCGGTGTTTTCGGGGCTCGAGGATGGAATGCTCGGCATCGCGCTCGACCCGAACTTCGACAAGAACGGCTGGGTTTATTTGAATCATTCGCTTACCGAGACCACCAAGGACGCTCGGGGTGAAAAGGAGGGGATCATCCGGGTTTCGCGGTTCACGCTGAAGGGCGATCAACTCGACCTCGCTTCCGCCAAGGCCGTCATCGACATCAAGACCCAGCGCGAACAGTGCTGCCACGTCGGCGGCTCGCTGGGCTTCGATTCGAAGGGCAATCTCTACATCGCGATCGGGGACAACACGAACCCGTTCGACTCCGAAGGTTACTCCCCCCACGACGAACGGACCGGACGCAGCCCTTGGGATGCACAGAAATCCTCCGCCAACATGAACGACCTTCGCGGAGGCATCAGCCGGATCCATCCCGAACCCGACGGCACCTACACCATTCCCAAGGGCAACCTGTTCCCACCCGGCACGCCCGGCACCCGCCCGGAAGTCTACGTGAAGGGAACACGCAACGGATACCGCCTGTCCGTCGATCAAAAGTCCGGGATCCTGTATTGGGGCGACGTCGGTCCCGACGCTGGAGGAGCCGACCCGAAACGCGGGCCGGCCGGTTTCGACGCGGTCATGCAGGCGAAGCAACCCGGCTTCTTCGGCTGGCCCTACTCCCGCGGCGACAACAAGGCCTATGCGAAGGTGGATTTCGTGGCGCGTGCGCAATACCAGAAAGAGCGCGCCGAATACGACAAAGCCGTGAAGGAAGCGAAGGCGGCCGGCCAGCCAGTTCCGGCGAACCTCAAGGCTCCGACGAGCTACACCGCCGGTGAACCGATCATGTTCGATCCAGCAAAGCCGGTGAACAACTCGCCCTACAACACGGGTATCAAACAACTCCCTCCCATCCAGCCGGCCTTCATCTGGTATCCCGGAAGCACGTCGACCCGGTTCCCCGCTGTCAACGGCGGCGGCGGCCGGACCGCGATGGCCGGACCCGTGTATCACTACGACGAGAAAAACCCCTCGAAGACCAAAATGCCCAAGGAATATGACCGCACCTTGTTCATCTACGAGTGGAGCCGAAACTGGATCGTCGCCGTGCACTTGGACGAGAACAACAACATAGCCCGCAACGCCGACGGCACGCCGAAAATGAAACGCTTCTGCCCGAACATGACGTTCAAACGCCCGATGGACATGGAACTCGGCGCGGACGGATGCCTTTACCTCATCGAATTCGGCACCGCCTGGGGCAACAACAAGGACACCCAGATCATCCGTATCGAGCACAACGGGCCCAAGGAAGGAACGGTCGCGGCCAACTGACCGTTGCCCGTATATCAACGACGAAACAGCGGCGATCCATGCGATCGCCGCTGTTTGCTTTTGCGCCGTCAAAGACAAATCACTTGCCCCAAGGGAGAGCGTTCGCCTATTTAACCAGCCGGTTGTTCGTAATTGTTCAACCTCCCGCGTGCGCACGTGGCGGAATTGGCAGACGCGCTAGATTCAGGTTCTAGTGCCGCAAGGCTTACAGGTTCGATTCCTGTCGTGCGCACCATCTCCTCTCTCAAACGGAGCGGTTTCAAAGCAGCGGCAAGCGAGTATCGGCGCGAGTGTCGGCATTTGTGCGGGCCGCTTGGTTTCTTCGCTTGAACTGGCCCTTTCCTTGGGGCGATATCCAGAGCTCTTATTGCTATGACCTTGGCGGACGTGCTGAAGCCGGAAAACATCATACCGGAGATGCGGTCGACAGATCGTTGGCAGGCCATTGATGAACTCATTGATCGCTTGGTCTCCACGGGCACCGTCAACGCCGAGCATCGCGAAGCGATCGCGGCCGTGGTGAAGAAGCGCGAAACCTCCATGTCCACCGGCATTGGTTTCGGCGTCGGGATCCCCCACGCTTCGACCGATCTGATTCCGGAGGTCATCGGAGCTCTTGGCCGGTCCAAAGCCGGGATCAACTTCGAGGCGTTGGACAATCAGCCGGTTCACCTGGTGATGTTGTTCCTCGTTCCCCAGGGGCAGTTCCAAAAACATCTCCACACGTTGGCGAACATCGCCAAGCTGCTTCACAACCGGGAGTTCCGGCAGTCCCTCGAAGAAGCGCCCGATGCGGAGACCATCCATCGCATCATCAAGGGCCAGACGGGCAAGTAGCCCACCGTCCCCGCGCCCCCGGCCCACGGGCGCGTTTCATCACAACCGCTCACGACCGTGCTGCACCTAGACCTCGAAGACCGCCTGCAGGAGGCGGTGGAAGCCATCCTACCCGAAGCCGACCTTTCGACCGTCCAGGTGCGCGCCTGTCCGGATCCGAAGTTCGGCGACTATCAGACTTCGGCGCTCATGGCTCTGGCCAAGGAGCGCAAGATGAACCCGCGGCAACTGGCGACCGACGTTCTGGCGAAGCTCAAAGCGGACGATCTTTGTGAGAAGATCGATATCGCCGGAGCTGGGTTCCTCAATTTTCGCCTAAAGCCTGAAGTTGTCGGGCAAGCCGTGGCGGCGGCTTTCCGGGGGAAACACCTCTTCTTCCGCAAGGCCGCCCAACCCCGCAGCATCGTCATCGATTTCAGCTCGCCCAACGTGGCGAAGCCCATGCATGTGGGCCATATCCGTTCGACGATCCTTGGGGAAAGCCTCTCGCGGATCTTCCGGTTTCTCGGCCACCACGTCGTCACCGACAACCACATCGGCGATTGGGGAACGGCGTTCGGAAAACTGCTCGTGGGCTGGAAGGAATCGCTCGATCGCGACGCGCTGCAGCGGGATCCGATCGGCGAGATGGAGCGGATCTACAAGAAGATCAACGCCGAGTGCGACGCCGACGGGGCAAGGCTGGAATCGGCCCGGAGCGAACTGGTGAAACTCCAGCAGGGCAATGCCGAGAACCTTGCCATCTGGCGGGAGATGATTCGCCTGTCGCAGGTGCAGTTCGACGAAGTCTACTCCCGGCTCAAGGTCAGTTTTGATCACACGCTGGGTGAGAGCTTCTACAACCCGCAGCTTCAGGAAACGGTGGATGAACTGATGGCCAGGGGCATCGCCCGTAAAAGCCAGGGAGCGAAGGCCATCTTCAGCAATGGTGCAGTTCAGCCGAAAGAAGACCCATTCGTGGTCCAGCGCGATGGGGAGTGGATGGACAATCCGGCCCTGATCCAGAAGAACGACGGCGGGTTCAACTACGCCACGACCGACCTGGCGACCCTCGCCTATCGGATGACAACGTGGCAGCCGCATGAAATCGTCTATGTCACCGATGGCCGACAGCAGCTCCATTTCCGACAGATATTTTCAGCCTTTCGGCGCTGGCGACCCGATCTCGAAAAATCCGTGACGCTGGCCCATGTGTGGTTCGGCACGATCCTTGGCGAAGACGGAAAACCGTTTAAAACCCGCAGCGGCGACACCGTTAGACTTACAGAGCTCCTCGACGAAGCGGAGGAGCGTGCCTTCGTCGCCGTCTCGGAAAAGAACCCACTTTTGGACGAATCTCACCGAAGGGAGATCGCGCGCGTGGTCGGTCTTGGCTCAGTCAAATACGCCGATCTGAGCCAGAACCGCCAGAGCGACTACGTGTTCAGCTGGAACAAGATGCTGGCTCTCCAGGGGAATACCGCGCCGTATCTGCTCTACGCCTACACCCGGTTGGCAGGTATTCTCCGCAAGGCTGGACATGATCTCCCGGAACCAATGGCGATTGCGGCTTCCGGGATTAGCCTGACCGATGCCGATGAACTCTCCCTGGCTAAACATCTCCTGAACTTCGGCCAGGTTCTCGAACTTGTCACAGAGGAGTATCGCCCGAACTTCCTGTGCGCTTATCTTTACGAACTGGCCGGCCTCTTGGCCCGTTTCTATGAGAGCTGTCCTGTGCTTCAAGCCTCCGGGAACGAGAAGATCACGCGGTTGGTTCTTTGCTCTGTTTCAGCCCGGGTTTTGCAGGAAGGCTTGAATCTTCTTGGAATTGAGAAAACTGAAACGATGTAACGAAATGCGACTCTTCAAGACACACTGTCTCGAAATCTGACATTTCTTCTTGCTTCGAGAGTTGATTCGGATAAGGTGATTCCAGCAACCACCTTATCACGATGAAATGGCCGGAAATCCTAGCTCCTGATTCCCATCATGTAAACGCCGCCACTGGTTGGTTGGAGCTGGGGGCCCCGCAGGATGCGCAGGCCGAGATTGAACGGCTAAGTTTTCTCCTCCGGTATCACCCTGATGTCCTGGTTATTCGGTGGAAAATCTGCGCCCGTATGCTGCGCTGGGATCACGCACTGGACCTGGCCCGCTCGATGGTCAAGATCGCCCCGGACCGGCCGGCCGGCCATATCTGCCTCGCGCACAGTCTCTACAATAACCAGCGGCCCCACGAGGCGCTGACCGAGCTTCGTAGTGCGGCCCACAAGTTCCCCAAGACCAGCGCAATATTCTATTTCCTCGCCCGGCTTGCCTGTCGTGTTGGGCGAGAGGCGGAGGCCAAGCTCTGGTTGAGCCGGTGGAAGGATATGGTGGACGAGGATGCCATCAAGAACACGATCAACGACGATCCGAGCCTTGCCCCTATTTGGAAGGATCTCGGCGTTTCGTTCGAGAAACCTGCGGCACGTTCAAGCCTGGTGGCAGTTCCCTCCAACCCCGACTCAAGTTCCAAGAATCGTTCCTGAAGATCTCCTTTTGACCCGGAAGCCTGGGGGCGTTCAACGAACGCCAACTGCCCTGCGGTGCCCATCAGC
>JAYUUX010000718.1:0-2122 GCA_043754645.1 Verrucomicrobiales bacterium
ATCATCCGGACCACGGGGGCGAACTGGCTTCCGCATTGCGCGAAGTGGCGGGTGAACTCCGCGCTGTCCGCGCCGCCCTCGAAGCACGCGGAATCTCCGGAACGGCGACGGGAAAGGAGGCCGACCGTGGCGCTCTTTGAGAAGATCCGCGTCCGCATCCTCTCGGTCTTGAAGGTGCCCCACGAACCCGAACCGCCGCTCGGCGCGCCCGAATCGATCCGCGTCTTTCGGGCCGGCCTGAACTACTACAAACTTCGCCTGCTTGGCTGGAGTATCGGCCAGGTGTTCGCATTGCTGGGCGTCATCTTCTGGTTCGGAGTGCTCGCTCTGGCCGAAAAGGAGGCCCGGAAGAAAGCCGATCCCGCAACCGCTCCCCAGGCCGCACCGGCCGCTCCAAGGGTGGAGGAGGTCCCTGCGACGACAGCCCAGACTGCCACCAACGCCACGGAGGGAACGGGAGCCACCGCGACCAAGACCAAGAAGAAGGTCCGCCCGCGCAACGACCCCATCAAGGAGTTCGTCACCATGACGAGCAAGATGCCTCCTTGGACCTTCACGCTGTTGTGGGCGCTCAAGATCGTCTTCTTCCTCGTCTACCTCGGCCAGGCGGCGGTCACCTACGCGATCCTGCGGCTCGATTACGAGCAGCGCTGGTATATCGTGACCGACCGGAGCCTGCGCATCCGCAGCGGCCTGTGGAGCGTGCAGGAGGTGACCATGAGCTTCGCCAACCTCCAGCAGGTCGCCTTGTCGCAGGGACCGCTGCAACGCCTGCTCGGCATCTCCGACGTGAGGGTCCAGTCCGCCGGCGGCGGCGGGGGCGCGACCCACGGTGCCAAAGGCCAGGACGCGTCGCTCCACACCGGCGTGTTTCACGGGGTCGACAACGCCAAGGAAATCCGCGACCTGATCCTCGAGCGTCTCCGCCTCTTCCGCGAAACCGGTCTGGGTGATCCGGACGAAGCCCGCCGTTCAACGCCGCCTCCGGTGGCCGCCCGCGCCACCACCGTTGTCGACGCGTCCACCTTGGCCGCCGCCCACGAACTGCTCGTCGAAGCACGAGCGCTTCGACGTCTCATCGGCTAATGCCTTTACGGCGAAACCGCTTCCCTGTGTGGATGACTCCTACCGCTGCCGGGTCACAGGATCTCGAGCCTACGAAATTCGCCCGGCTCGATGTTTGCAACGGCCGAGAGAAGTTCGGCAGCAGCAGCACGAATGCGCCGGAGATCGTTGGTGGAAAGTTCCAAGATCGGCAGGCGTCTTCCGGCAATATTCTGCTGGTAACGGATGTTCTGGTCCGAAGTGACGAAGAGGTCGAATTCGCCCTCGGCAAGGCGGAGCAAGTCACCGTTCTTGACGCCGCCCCAGCCGCGTTTCTGGGCAGTGGTGCAGTCGTGGCCAACGAGCAGCTTGTGCATCGGCCAAGGCACGCACTCGTCCAAAAGGATCTTCATGCAGCGGCCAGAAGGGCGGACTCGGAACGCTCCAGAAGTCGGCACGCCATCTCACGGGAAACAGAAGGAAAACACTCCAGGAACTCGTCGAGAGTGTAGTTGGCTTCCAGGTAGTCGAAGAGCGTCTTCACCGGAACCCGCGTGCCTTTGAAGACTGGAGTGCCGCCGAGGATGTCCGGGTCCACAGTGATAAGATCGCTCGCATTCACGCGGAGATCTTATCCCCATGTTGCCGGGAACGTAAAGCCCACCGCCAACCAATGAGGAACCCGCACTGGCACCAACGGACGAGTCGCGCGCCTTGCTTCGTCCAAGAACTTCGGCCTAAAACTCCCCCATGCCTCCCCAAACACCTGCTTCCCTTTCAAGGCGCCGTTTCCTAACCAGCAGCGCCGCCGCCGCGCTCGCCTTTCCGTTTATCAGCCGACTTGGTGCCGCGTCGGCGAATGGCCTGCTGAACCACGCCAGCTTCGGCGCGTCCGGCATGGCGGGGGCCGACCTCGGCTCCATCACCGCCACCAAGCTGGTCAACCTCGTCGCCGTGGCCGAGGTCGACGAATCCAAAGCGCTCGAACTGCGGAAGAGACCTGAGGATGCAAGTCAAAGATACCGCCACTCAACAGTCACCCGTGGCCGTCGTAGTAGGCTGCATTGACAGCCGCGTT
>JAYUUX010000719.1:0-5500 GCA_043754645.1 Verrucomicrobiales bacterium
GGCGGGGTAGGTCCAGATCTCGGCCAGCGTGGGATGGTAATGCGGCATGGCGGCCAGTTCTCGGACGTTCATCCGTTTGGCCATCGCCGCGACGATCTCATGGATCAGTTCACCGGCCTGTGGTCCGGTGCAGCATCCGCCGAGGATTTCCCCGGTGTCCGGTGCCGCGAGAAGTTTCACGAAGCCATGCTTGACGGCCATGATGATGGACTTGCCGTGGTCGTTGAAGGGATAGCTCGCGGTGACGACGGGAACGCCGGCCGCTTTTGCGCTTCTCTCGGTCAAGCCCACGGTGGCGATCCCCGGATCGCTGAAGACCACGTTGATCAAAAGGCGGTAGTCGATGCTTCGCGGCTTGGCGGGGTGGATGATGTTATGTCCGATGATCTCCCCCTGTTGCACGGCGATGTGCACGATCTCATACGGACTGGCGCAGTCACCGGCGGCGTAGATGTGTGGGACCGTCGTCCTCATTTCAGGGTCGGTGCTGATCCGGCCATCGGCTTCGGTCGCGACGCCGATCTCGGGGAGACTGAGGCGTCGGGTGTTGGGTGAACGGCCGAGGGCAAAGAGGACCTCTTGGGCGGCGACTGTTCGTTCGGCGCCATTGTGCGTCACGACGATTTCCTTTCCGCCGTTTGCGTTGATCCTTGCGCCGACCAGTTGGGTCCCCGTCAGCACCTGCATGCCTTCGTCGCGCAGTTGCGCTGTGACCGCCTCCGCGGCATCCGCGTCGCTATCCTTGAGGATATGGCCGCTGCGTTGGACCAGCGTGACCTCCACGCCGAGGCGCTGGAAGAACTGGGCGAACTCCACCGCCACCGCGCCGCCGCCGAGGACGATCAGCGACTTCGGCAACTCCTCGAGCGCGAGGGCGTCGTCACTGGTGAGATATCCGATCTTCTTCAACGCCGGCAGCGGCGGCTCCGAGACCACCGAGCCCGTCGCGATGACGAAATGGTCGGCGTGGACCCGACGGCCATCCGAAAGCTCGACGGTGTGCGGATCGACGAACTTCGCCAACGCGCGGAACAGGGTGAACCGATCGCCCGCGAGCTGCTTCTGGCGATACGCGGCGAACTCTTCGATGACTGCGGCTTTCCGAGCCATCACGGCTTTGAAATCGAAGGCCGGTTTCTCCATTTTCAAGCCCCAGGTCGCGCCGTTCTGCGCGAGGTGGAGCACGTCCGTTGCCCAGAGCAGGGCCTTTGTCGGCATGCAGCCGCGCAGGATGCAGAGTCCGCCCAGTTCCTTGGCGCCGTCGACGATCGCGACACGTTTGCCGGCGGCGGCGCAGGTCCGGGCCGCCGCGTATCCGCCCGACCCTCCGCCGATCACCGCCACGTCGAATTTCTGGGGCTCTGACATGCGGGGACGTTCGCCGTGCCCCGGCCTTGGCGCAAGGCCCGCAGCGTTGACACCGTCCCGATCGTCCTTACAGCTTTCGCCGGCATGAGCAGTGAACTGATTTTTCCCCGCAGCCCGCGCGAAACGATGGATGGCTGGTCCTACCTTCCCCGTTATATCGACAAGGCGCGCCTGCATCTCGCCGGCAAACTCCACGCCGACTACCAGGCCAATTTCGGCAAGGGATTTGACGGCTGGTGGCTGGAGGCGGCCGGTGTGAAGCACGAGGACTTCGTCGAGGTCGTGCGGAACTCCGTGACCGACGGGCAGGTCTGCGACTGGGTCCGTCTCCACGTGAAGAAGTCGGACGCCGAGAAGAGGGCCCATGCCGAAAGGCTGCTGAACCATCCGCCGGCCGGCGCCACCGAGGCCTTCGCCCGGCTGAAGATGCGGATGGAGCAATCAGGACTGCAGCACCGCACCGAGATCACCACGTTCGTCGACTACATCGACGCGGACGAAAAACGGATCTGAGCGCCGGATGCGGTCGTGGGCCGCAGACCGGCCAGTGGGATGGGTTTTTCTTGCCTTGGGACGACGGCAAGAATTGTCATCCTGCGATGCCGGCCTTCGTCAGTTCGATGGCGGAACCGGACTTCGTCTCGCGACAAGTCCGCGACGCCCGTCGCTACTACCTGAACCTCGGACCGGTGGGCGCCCGGACCGATCTGGTCCGTTGCGGCGGGTGCGAGCATTGCGAGCCGGACTACAGCGTCGAACGGCCGACGGGCTTTCAGTTCCACACACTCGAGCTTGTCGCGCAGGGCGAGGGCTCCGTCCGGCTGGGCAAGACCGAGTTTCGGCTGCGCCCCGGCGTGGTGTTCGCCTACGGACCGGGCGTCCCGCATTGGATCCGGAGCGCCGCCAAGGCGCCGATGGTGAAGTATTACGTCAACTTCGACGGCCCGGTCGCGGAGAAGCTTTTGGCGCGCGGGCCGCTTGGAAAAGGCATCGCGGTGCAGGTTCCTGATCCGCGTCAGGTTGTCGAGCTGTTCGAGTTGCTGCAGCGGAATGGTTCCGGCGACAACCCGCTTCGCGGCGCGATCTGCGCGTCCTTGCTTGAATCGCTGCTTCTGACGATCGAGAGCCAGGCGATTCCCGTCGCCGACTTCGAGACCCGCGCCCTGGCCACCTACCAACGTGCGCGCAGTCATCTGGAGCGGAACTTCGCCCGGCTCCGCACGCTGGAGCAGGCGGCCAACGAGACCCACATCAACGTCTCGTATCTTTGCCGGCTGTTCCAGCGGTTCGACCGCCAGAGCCCCTACCAATACCTGACCCGGTTGAAGATGAACCGCGCCGCCGAGTTGCTGCTGGTGTCCGGGATGCTCGTGAAGCAGGTGGCCGAGGCGGTGGGCTTCGCCGATCCGTATCATTTCAGCCGGGCGTTCAAATCGGCCGTGGGGCTTTCGCCGGAGAAGTTCGCGAAAGGCGAGCGCGGCCGTGGTGCGGCATCGGCGAAGGGTTGACTGGTTGACGGCACGATTCGCCGGTCAAGAATCCCTATCCCATGGTCAATCATACCTATTCGTGCTTTGTCGCCCTGTGTCTACAGTCAGGAACGCCATGAACAGTCCTTTGCTAATCGGTCGGTTCTCCGTCGGCATCGGTGACCGCTTTGCCCATCAGGCCAAGGCCCAGCTCCGTGCCTGCATCCTCGCCGCAGGGCAGGGCGCCGAGATCGTGCCGGTCTGGAACAAGTCGAACCGCGAACACACCATCATCGGCTCCGAACCGTCCTCCACCCGCGCGGCGGCCGATGCGGCCGTGAAGGAACTTGGTTGGACGGGCGCCTACTTTCTCGACGCCGACCACATCCGCCTAGAGACGGTCGAACGTTTCCTGCCGCACTGTGAGTTCTACACCATCGACGTGGCCGACTCGATCGGGAAGCCGGCCGCGCCCGAAGCCGTGAAGTCCTTCGTCGACCGGCATCCGGAGCTCGTGGGACAGATCGCAATTCCCAACATCGTCGCGCCGTTCGAGACCACGAGAGCGGAGATCGAGCGGATTGCCGCCAAGTTCCTCCTCGCGATCCAGGACGCCGGGAAGATCTACCGTCACATCGTCGCCGCGAAGGGCGTTGGCCGGGTGATCACCGAAGTGTCGATGGACGAGACCGACAGTCCGCAGACTCCGCCCGAGCTGCTGGTGATCCTGGCGGCCTTGTCCGACGAGAAAGTGCCGGTGCAGACCATCGCACCGAAGTTCACCGGCCGTTTCAACAAGGGCGTGGACTACGTGGGCGACCTCGTCCAATTCGAGAAGGAGTTCAGCGAAGACCTCGCCGTCATCGCCCATGCGGTGGCCCGCTACGGATTGCCTTCGAATCTCAAGCTCAGCGTCCATTCCGGCAGCGACAAGTTCTCGATCTACCCGATCATCCGACGTGCGTTGGGGCGGTTCGGAGCGGGTCTGCACATCAAGACCGCCGGCACCACATGGCTGGAGGAGGTCATCGGACTGGCCGAGGCAGGCGGCGATGGCTTGCACCTCGCCAAGGAGATCTACGCGGCTGCGTTGGAGCACATCGACGAGCTCTGCGCGCCGTATGCGACGGTCATCGACATCGACCGTTCCAAGTTGCCGACCGAGGAGACGGTCGACGGTTGGAACTCGGAGCAGTTCGTCGGCGCGCTCCGGCACGACCAGAAGAACCCGGCCTTCAACGCCCACCTGCGCCAGTTGCTCCATGTCGGATTCAAGATCGCGGCCAAGAAGGGTGCGCGATACCTGGATGCTTTGAATCGACATGAAGAATTCGTGTCGAAGAACGTGACCGAGAATCTTTATGAACGGCACTTGAAGCCGTTGTTCGTTGGCTGATCTTCTGACCACCATTCCCATGAAACTCCGAGCTCTTACATTCATCGCCGCACTCGCGTTCGCGACGGCGGCATCGGCGGCCGAGGCAAACCGGCGCTCGCACGCTCCCACCAACGAACCCCCCGCCGCCGCGTCGGCCCGGTCCCAGAAGGTCGCCAAGCCTTCGGACGGGGAACGCGTCGTCTTCATCGGGAATGGCCTGGCCGAACGCGACGTCTACTTTAGCCGGATGGAGACCGAGCTCCATCTCCGCTATCCGAACGAGAAGCTGTTCGTCCGCAACCTGGGGCGGCCGGGCGACACCGCCGGGTTCCGTCCGCATCCGTCGCGCAAATCGCAGTGGGCCTTTCCCGGCGCCGCCCAGTTCCATCCGGAGCTGGCCCAGCACAACGGCATCGGCTTCTTCCCGACGCCCGACCAGTGGCTGACCCACCTGCAGGCCGATACGATTGTGGCGTTCTTCGGCTACAACGAATCGTTCGACGGTCCGGAGCGGGTGGCGAACTTCGAGGCCGAGTTGGAGGCTTTCACGAAACACACGTTGAGCAAGGCCTACAACGGCCAGGCGGCCCCGAGACTCGTTCTGGTGTCGCCGCTCGCTTTCGAGAACCTCTCCGCCGGCCGCGACCTGCCGGACGGCAAGAAAGAGAACGCGAATCTCGCTCTCTACTCCGCAGCCGTGTCAAAGGTCGCCAAGAAGAACGGCCTTACTTTCGTCGACCTTTTCAGCCTATCGAAGTCGCGCTACGCCAAACGGTCCCTTGCGCCGCTGACGATCAATGGATTCGCGCCCACCGAAGCCGGCTATTCCGAGATCGGCGTCTGGCTGGCCGACGGGCTCTTCGGCAAACAGAAGCGCCAGTCCAAGACCGATGCCGAGCTGGTCAACGCGGCCGTGAAGGAGCGCGATTACTTCTGGAACAACGACTACAACCTCGTGAACGGCGTCCACACCCACGGACAACGCTACGACCCCTTCGGCCCGCAGAACTATCCCGACGAAATCCAGAAGACCCGCGAGATGATGGCGCTGCGCGACACGCTCATTCACGAAGTCGCGCTGGGCCAGAAGAAGGGCATCGCCGTCGATGATTCCAAGACCCATGCGTTGCCCGCCGTTCCGACCAATTTCCGTCGGCCGATCAACTACCTCGACGGCGCGAAGGCCATCGAAAGTTTCACAATGATGCCCGGCTACAAGGTCGAGCTGTTCGCGTCCGAGAAGGAATTCCCGGACATGAAGAACCCGGTCCAGATGTCCTTCGAC
>JAYUUX010000720.1:0-3691 GCA_043754645.1 Verrucomicrobiales bacterium
ACCGGACAAACGGACCATGAAGCGCGTAACCATCACTGCAATCGCGGCGACGATCGCCGCAGCGTCTGGAACCCTTTTTGCCGCGGACCAGCCGCCCCAAACGCTGACCAAGGCACAGACCGATTTCTTCGAGTCCAAGGTCCGTCCGGTTCTCGTGGACAAGTGTTACAAGTGCCACAGCGCAACCTCTGAAAAAGTGAAGGGCGGCTTTCGTCTCGACACGCGCGACTCGCTTCTCCAGGGCGGCAACACCGGGCCGGGATTCATTCCTGGCAAACCGGCTGAGAGCATGATCATCCGGGCGATCAACGGCAGCGATCCCGACCTTGAGATGCCGCCCAAGGGCGAGAAGTTGACCTCGCAGCAGGTCGCCGACCTGACCCAGTGGGTCCGAATGGGCGGGCCCGATCCGCGGGTTGCATCCGCGGCTTCGACCAACAATGCCTACGAGGGAGTTGGCCGCCAGCATTGGGCGTTTCTGCCGGTCAAGAAGCCATCGGTGCCGGACGTCAAGACGACTGGGTGGGGCCACACTCCGGTGGACAAGTTCATCCTCGAGAAACTGGAAGAGAAGGGGATGAAGCCCAATCCGACGGCGGACAAGCGGACGCTGATCCGCCGTGCTTCCTTCGACCTCACGGGACTTCCCCCGACAAACGACGAAGTGAACGACTTCATCGCGGACAATGCTCCGGACGCGTTTGGCAAGGTGGTTGACCGCCTGCTCGCCTCGTCGGCCTACGGTGAACGCTGGGGCCGGCATTGGCTGGACGTGGCGCGCTACTCAGACACGAAGGGCGACGTGAGACGGCAGCGCGAGGACTTCCGCTATCCGCACGCGTGGACCTACCGCGATTACGTCGTCGACGCGTTCAACAAGGACAAGCCCTACAACCAGTTCATCATCGAGCAGTTGGCGGCCGATCGGTTGTCCACCGGATCCGACAAGAGCGTGCTGGCGGCGTTGGGATTCCTGACTTTGGGCGACCGGTTCAACGGGATGATGCCCGACATCGTCAATGACCGGATCGACGTCACGTCCAAGGCGTTTCTTGGCCTCACCGTTTCGTGCGCGCGTTGCCATGACCACAAGTTCGATCCCATTCCCCAGAAGGATTATTATTCCCTCTACGGCATCTTCTCCAGCAGCTACGAGCCGGAGAATCTGCCGCCGCTGAAGCCGGTCAAGATCACCCCGGAGTATCAGGAGTATCAGAAGAAGACCGCCGAGCTGGACCAGAAGGCGGTCGAGATGAGGAAGGAGTTTGCCGGCATGAAGAAAGGCGGCGGTGACGCGCAGAAGCGGCGTGAGCTGATCAGGGAGCAGCAGCAGCTGGTTCGTCAGCATGGCGATCTGGAGACGAAACATCCCGGAGTTCCCGCCAAGGGCAACGTTATCCTGGATTCGTCCAGGCCGAAGGATTCCCCTGTCTTCATCCGCGGGGAGGCCGACAACAAGGGCGAGGTTGTCCCACGCCGGTTTCTGGAAATCCTTTCGCCCGCCTCACGTCCCACATTCAAGAATGGCAGTGGGCGCCTCGAACTCGCCCAGGCCATCGCCAGTCCGCAGAACCCCATGACGGCCCGGGTCCTCGTGAACCGCGTGTGGATGCACCATTTCGGCGATGGATTCGTCTCCACTCCCGATGATCTCGGCAACATGGCTTCAACGCCGACGCATCCCAAGCTCCTCGACTATCTCTCCGCAAAGTTCATGGCCGAAGGTTGGTCGATCAAGAAACTGCATCGGGAGATCATGCTCTCCGCCGTCTACCAGCAGACCAGCGCGACGAACCCTCGTTACGCCGAGATGGATCCGGAAAACGATCTCCTCTGGCGGGCCAATGTCCGGCGGCTCGACTTCGAGTCGCTCCGAGACTCGATCCTCGCGATCTCCGGTTCGCTCGATCGGACGATGGGCGGCAAACCCGTTGACCTGGGGGCGGAACCCTACACCACCCGGCGGTCCGTCTATGGCTACATTGACCGTCGCAACATGCCGGAAGTCATGACGCAGTTCGATTTCGCGAACCCCGATGCGCCGACTGGTAAACGCCACGAAACGATAGTTCCCCAGCAGGCTTTGTTCATGATGAACAGCCCGCTCGTTGCGGAACAGGCGCGCAAGCTTGTTCACCGGCCCGAGTTCGAAAGCCTAGCCAAGGAAGAGGAACGCGTCAGAGCGCTCTACCTGTCGATCTTCCAACGCCCCCCCACCCCATCCGAGGTGAAGCTGGCCATGGAATTCGTCGATGGCACTCCCGCGGGTGTCGACCGCCCTGACGGATCCGTCCAAGTGGCCCAGCTTCGGCCCCGCGAAATGATCCGCGACAAGGACGCCAAGAAGGCGGGCAAAAAGGGCATGACCCCTCCACAGCAGGCGGGAATCCGTCCCCGCGCGCCTTTGGGTGCCTGGGAAAAACTGGCCCATGCGCTTTTCCAGACGAACGAGGCCTCTTTCATCAATTAGACCGGCTTTTTCGAGCCAACCCCGGCGTCGCAAACGCCGGGGTTTTTCGTTCTCAAGGAGACTTCGGATTGGTCCGAGCTTGATTCAAGTCAGGCAACCGATTTACTCGCCGGACGGAAAATACTATGGCCAAGAAAGCACTTATCACGGGTATCACAGGTCAGGACGGTTCGTATCTCGCCGAACTGCTCCTCGAAAAGGGTTATGAAGTCCACGGCATCATCCGCCGCGCCAGCACGTTCAACACGTCTCGGCTGGACGGCATCTATTCGGATCCACATAGCCCCAAGAACCGGCTCTTCCTTCACTACGGCGATCTTTCGGACGCGAGCGCGCTTTCGCGCCTTGTGGCCAAGGTGCAGCCTGAGGAAGTCTACAATCTCGCCGCCCAGAGCCACGTCCGCGTCAGTTTCGACAGCCCCGAATACACCGCCGACATCACCGGCACCGGCACGATCCGCTTGCTTGAAGCCATCCGTGAAGTCGGCATCAAGCCCCGCTTCTACCAGGCCTCCTCGTCCGAGATGTTCGGAAAGGTCATGGAAGTCCCGCAGACCGAGACCACTCCCTTCTATCCCAGAAGTCCCTACGGCGCGGCCAAGGTCTACTCCTACTGGATCACGGTGAACTACCGCGAGTCCTACGGCATGCACGCCTCCAACGGCATCCTCTTCAACCACGAATCCCCCCGGCGCGGCGAAACCTTCGTCACCCGCAAGATCACCCGCGCCGTGGCCCACATCCACGCGGGGCTCCAGGACAAGCTCTTCCTCGGCAACATCGAGTCCAAGCGCGACTGGGGTTACGCCAAGGAATACGTCGAAGGCATGTGGCTCATGCTCCAGCAGGACGAGCCGGATGACTACGTCCTCGCCACCAACGAGACCTATACGATCCGTGAATTCTTGGAAGTGTCCTTCAGCCGCGTCGGTCTCGACTGGCAGAAATACGTCGAGTTCGACCCCGTCTATTGCCGCCCTGCCGAGGTTGACCTCCTCATCGGCGACTACAGCAAGGCCAAGAAGAAGCTTGGCTGGGAGCCCAAGACCAAGATGCACGACTTGGCCAAGCTGATGGTCGATGCCGACGTGGCCCTGCTCAAGGCCCACCGCGAAGGCAAGACCAAGCTCAACGCCTGAGCCTCCGAAGCGACTTTGATTTCACGAAACAGGCGCGGCCTAGGCCGCGCCTGTTTCTTTAGCGAGCAATGATCTGCCCGCG
>JAYUUX010000721.1:0-7809 GCA_043754645.1 Verrucomicrobiales bacterium
GAAGTCCGACATGGACAAGTTCTACGGCGACAAGGGCAGCGTAAGCTGGGGCAACCAGATCCGCAGCTACGTCTTCCAGCCCTACCGCATGGTAAAGGACCTCCGCACCGGCGTCGAAACCAGCGACGTGCAGGGCGTGATGGACGGCAACCTCGACCCCTACGTCAACGGCTGGCTCCGCGCCGGCGGCCCGCTGAAGCGCATGCAGGGCGTGAAGGATGAGGAGGAGTGAGGTCGCTTGACTCATCCGTTTGCTCCGACGACAACAGCTGAATGAACAGAGACCTAATCCGTGAGCAGATCAGAGGACCTGGGCCATTCATTCTCCGGACGTCCGATGGCAAGGAATACAGCGTGCCGCATCCGGAATTCGTCATGGTCGGGCGTCATAATCTGGTCATCGAGAACGCCAGAGGCGTCATGGACATCATCGACCCCATGCACGTCGTCTCGATCCGGCCCGTCGCCCGGCGACGGGCTAAGGCAGCGTGAGCAAGGAGACATTCGACGAAACCGGCTCCACGCCGCCGTTCCGCTCAAACGCATGCAGGGCGTGAAGGGTGAAGAGGTATGATCGGCCATGTTTGGATGGTTCAAAAAAAGGCGAAGCCGTCCGAAGCGCCGAAGTCTTCGGTCAAAGAGGAGTTCTCCCGACTCTGGAGGGAGCTTGTTCCTAGTGGAGGTGAAGCGGAAACTCTGCAGGGTGAGATCATTCGGGCGGTCGGTCGGCTTGAGGATGAATACAATCGGAACGGCAACGTGAACTGGGAGCCGGGAGGATACCACAATGAGTTTGTTGAGTTCCTCAAACAGCGGCTCGCCGATCCTGAAACCTTCGATGCCGCGACGGTCAGGGAAATTCGAGACGCGGCCGAGTTGGTTCGCTTGGCTGCCGAAGACCTGGAAACCGAGATGTTCGATGGGGAAGAAACTCAGGTGCAGAAGCACAGCGCCGACTCGGCATTTCCGGTGCTTTTCAAAAGAGCGGTTGAGTGGTGCCGCAAGCACCCAGAACCGGTTTACAAGAAGTCCGGCCAAGACTTTTGGATCACGCTAGAATGAACATCCTCGACACCATCGTCGCCCAGAAGCGGCTTGAAGTCGCGCTGCTGCCGGAACGCCTCATCGCCGCCGGTGATCTGCGCGACGCCATGTTGGAACACGGCGAACGCCGCGACTTCTTCGCCGCGTTGGCCAAACCGCGCGTCGGCGACATCGGGCTCATCGCCGAGGTCAAGAAGGCGTCGCCCAGCAAGGGCGTCATCTGCCCCGACTTCGATCCCGTCCGCATCGCCAAAGCATACGAAGCGGCGGGCGCGAGCTGCCTGTCGGTGCTGACTGACGAGAAGTTTTTCCAGGGCTCACTCGAGTTTCTCCGCGCCATCCGCCAAGCCGTTTCGTTGCCGCTCCTCCGGAAAGACTTCATCATCGATGAACGCCAGATCCTCGAAGCCATCGAGTGGGGCGCGGACGCGATCCTCCTGATCGTCGCCATCCTCGACGACGCGCAACTCAAGCGCTTCCACGACCTCGCCACCGATGCGGGTCTGACCGTCCTTGTGGAAGTTCACGACGAAGACGAACTGGACCGGGCGTTGGCCATCGGTGCGCCGCTCATCGGGGTGAACAACCGAAACCTGAAGGACTTCGTGGTGGACCTAGCTGTGACCGAACGGCTGGCCGCCAAGGTAGGACGGGCTTCCAGCCTGTCCTCGGGTTCCAATGGAGGGGCAGGCAAGATGCCCGCCCTGCCTTGTCTGCTCGTTGCCGAGAGCGGCATTTTCACCCGCGCCGACGTGGAACGTCTCAAAGCCGCCGGCAGCCGCGCCATCCTCGTCGGCGAGAGTCTCATGCGGTCGGATGACATCGGGGCCGCCGTGCGGCAGCTTGTGCGGCCATGATCAAGATCTGCGGCATCACTTCGCGCGACGACGCCCAAGTGGCGGCGGAAGCCGGGGCCAGCGCCATCGGGCTCATGTTCTATGACAAGAGTTCGCGGGCAGTGGGCGTTGACCAGGCCGCCGGAATTGTTGCCGGGCTTTCGCCATGGGTCGGACGCGTTGGAGTGTTCGTGAATCCTCCCGCGGATCTGGTTTGGCAGGCGATCCATGCGGCGCAACTGACCATCCTCCAATTCCACGGCGAGGAATCCCCGGAGTTCTGCGGACAGTTCGGTTTGATGACGATGAAGGCTTTTCGGGTGAAGGACGAGTCGTCGCTCGACCAGTTGGGCGACTACCCGACCGACGCGTGGTTGTTGGACGCCTATTCGCCGGCGGGCCACGGCGGCACCGGTGAACGGTTCAACTGGGATCTGGCCGTCGCGGCGAAAAACCGTGGCCGGCCCATCGTCCTGGCCGGAGGGTTGACCGCGGAAAATGTCGGCGACGCGATCACTCGCGTGCAACCGTTCGGCGTGGATGTGTCCAGCGGCGTCGAGATCTCCCCGGGACGCAAAGACCCTGAGAAGGTCCGCAGGTTCGTGGCGGAAGCGAAGGCGGCGTATGCGCGGCTCGGCTGAGGCTTGGGAAATGACGAACTCCGAAGGCCAAAGGCCGAATTGGTCAGAGCACGTCTGCTTCTGATCTTTCTTGTGGCCTTTGGCCTTCGGGTTTCGTCATTCCGCCTTGGCGGCAGACTTTCGTCTGGTTTCGGGCGGAGGCGGTTCCGTATCGTCCCCGCACTTTGGAAAACGTCCTCAAAGCCATCCGCTTCCTCTTCACCGGGCAATTCCGCCGGGTTTGGAACGAGGTCCACGTCCGCATCTACCGGGTCGCCTGGGAGTTCTTCTGGCTCTTCATCGCGCCGGGACGCCGAAAAGGGCGGCAGATCCCGAACGTAAAGGTGGAGCGACAGACGAACCATCCCGTCGCCTTCGAATCGCCGGACCACATCGCGCCCAAGGGCACGGCGGTGAACAACAGCACGAACAAGAAGTTCGTCCTGCACATGGACGCGAAGCTGTCGCGCGAGTTCGCCGGCCAGACCTTGAAGATGATGGATCTCGGCTGCGCGGGCGGACAGTTGGTCATCGATTTCATGTCGCTCGGATGGGTGGGCGTCGGGATCGAGGGTTCGGATTTCTCGCTGAAGCATCGCAGGGCCAACTGGGCGACGCATGCGAACACGAACCTCTTCACGGGTGATATCACCAAGCCGTTCCAGGTGAAAATGAACGCGCTGCCGGCCCAGATGAACCTGATCACGGCGTGGGAAGTGATGGAGCACATCGCGCCGAAGGACCTCCCGGCCGTCTTCGACAACATCGTCAAACACATGGCGCCGGGCGGGTATTTCATCGCTTCGACCACGGAAACCTCGGACATCCACGAAGGACTGGAACTGCATCAGACCCAGTGGACGAACGCGGAATGGCGCGCGTGGGTTTCCAAGAACTATCCCGACCTTGAGTATGTGGACGTGGGCCTCGTGATCTACCAGTTCGTCCGCTACAACTTCATCCATCCCTCCTTCCTCATCTACCGGAAGAAGGGCGGTCCGGTGGTTCGCTGATCCCTCGGCGGGCCTTGGGCAGTCCGGTTATCATTCAAATCCTCCGGACCCATGGCGACGTTCCTCCAAAAGCTGCGCTGGCTTCTTCCTGCAAGCGCCGGGGTTGTCTGGGCTCTCGCGTTTCCGTCGTCCGGGATCGCTGGGTTCGGATGGGTGGCTCCGGCCCTGGTCTTGATCTCGGCGGTGGGGGCGTTTCCGGGCAAGCCGTTCCTCGGAGGGTGGCTCGCCGGACTGGCATTCTCGCTGACGGCGCTGCGGTGGTTGTTGGCGGTTCCGTTTCCCGCCGGGGCCGTCGCGGGTTGGCTGGCGTTGTCCGCATTCCTCGCGCTCTACACTGCGCTGTGGACTTGGCTCGGGTGCCGATGGATCCGCGGCGATGCGGCCTCATTTTTCGATGCGATGGCGGAGAGTTCGTGGGCTCGGCGGCAGCGTTGGGGGCTCGGTCTCGCGGCTCTTTGGGTCGCGTTCGAGATGGTCCAGAGCCGGTTCCTCAGCGGCTTCCCTTGGAACCTCCTTGGGACATCCCAGTTCCGGATGGCTCCGTTGATCCAAGTCGCCGAGTGGACCGGTGTGTCCGGTGTTTCGTTTCTCATGGTTTGGTTCTCGTTTGGGTTGGCGAGTTCGCTCGTGCTGCTGGTCAAGGCTCCGGCGCGGCGGCGCGCGTTGGCGGGGGAGATCCTGGTGCCTGCCTTGCTGGTGGCGTTGCTGTTCGCCGTGGGATCCAACCTGATCGCGAAGAGCCCAGCCCCGATGGCGGTTCGGAGGATCGCCCTGATCCAGCCGAGCATTCCTCAGTTGCTCATCTGGGATCGCAACGAGTCGACCAACCGGTTCCTCACGTTGATCGAGCTGACGCGGGCCGCGCTGACCAATCAACCGCACGTCGTGGTCTGGCCCGAGGCGTCGCTGCCGGACATCAGCCGCGAACAGTTCGAGGAACTCCGGGGAATGATGGTCAAGGCCGGCGTGCCCCTTCTATTCGGCGCGGACGATGTCGAGCCGGTCGAAGGAGCGCCTGCTGGTGCGCTTCCGAACTTCTACAACACCGCCTTCCATCTTGATGCGAAGGGCGAACTCGTTGGCCGCTATCGCAAGCGGCAGTTGGTCGCCTTCGGTGAATATGTGCCGCTGGAGCGCTGGTTGCCGTTCATGAAATGGCTCACGCCGATCGGCGGCAGTTTCAGTGCTGGCACCGGACCGGAACTCTTCCGTGTCGGCAATCCTCCGATGGCCATCGGGCCGCTGATCTGCTTCGAGGATGTGTTCGCGCCGGTCTGTCGCGAGGCGGCGCTGGATGACGTGGAGGTGTTCGTGAACTTCACCAACCTCGGCTGGTTCGGCGATGGTGCCGCGCAATGGCAGCACGCGGCGGCGGCGGTGTTTCGGGCGGTGGAGAACCGGCGGCCCATCGTCCGCGCGACGAACAACGGCGTCACCTGCTGGATCGATTCCACCGGGCGGATCCGCGAAGTGCTGCGGGACGGCACCGGGAGCATCTATGGCGTGGGGTTCCTTGTGGCCGAGGTGGAGATTGATCCGCCGGCGTTTCGCGCTCCGACATTCTATCGGCGAAACGGCGACGTCTTCGGGTGGGGCTGTGTAGCGCTGTCGGCTTTCCGCATGATCCCGCGGCTGTGGCGCAAGCGCGGCAAGCCGGTCACTTGAAGAAGATGGCGCCTTCGCCCTGGACCTTGCGGCGGAAAATCTTGTCCGCTGCGGTCACGTAGAGATACCCGTGTTTCGGTCCGGCCAAAGTCACCGAAGTGATCGCCTTGTCGGACGGTTTGGTCAGGAGCCCGCATTCGCGGCCGGTCGGATCGAACACCTGCACCCCCATCGTCGTGGCCACATAGAAGCGCCCGCGTGTGTCCGTGGCCATTCCGTCACCGCCGCTGGCAGTTTTGTATCCGGGAGCCCGCATGCGCTTGTCGGAAGCTTCGGTATCGGGAGCGGTGCGCATCGTCATGTAGGGCATCTTCGCCGACAGACCGCCGTTCTCCTCCACGCGGAAGGTCCAGACGTGGATGCCGCGATAGTCCGAGACGGCCAAAGTCCCCTGGCTGGCGGACAACGTGATGCCGTTCGGTGCCGTGATGCCGATGTCGACCGAGCGAATTTCGCCGGTCTTCGGGATGAGCAGCGTCACCTGTTTCTTGCCGGTCTCGGTGAAGTAGACGTGGCCTTTCTTCGAGACGACCAGGTCGTTCGGTTGGACGTTCGTGGCGAGGACGGACGTGTCGCCGGTCTTGGGATCGATCGCGATGATCCGCTTCTGGCCGCCTTGGGCGCAGTAGAGCCGGCCGTCGGGCGCGAACTTCATTCCGCTGACGCCCTTGGCCTTCACGAATGGTTCGACCTTGCCGTCGGGTGTGACGCGGAAGACGCCCTGTTCGCTGCGCATGTCGGAGAAATAGAAGTTGTCGTCATCGCCCGCGCAGGGCGCATCGACGAAGCCCTGCTTGTCGACGACGAGTTGCCATTCCTCACCGGGGATCAACAGGCGATGAAGCGTGAGATCCCCGGCGAGGTCCTGGGCTTGGGAACAAATCGAAAGCGCGACGGTGGCGCAGATAAGAAGGAGGCGTTTCATGGGCTGCGATCGTTTCGGGTTACGTCTTTGGTGCCGTCAGAGGCCTGTTTCTTTCCAGCCGCGCCAGAGCCATTGGCAGGTTTCGGGGAAGATGGACGCCCCGTGCTTGCTGTTGTGCTGCCCATCGCCGAAGACGAACTTGTAGTCGTAGTCCATGTAGCGGAGGGACGCGGCCATCATCTGGTTGGCCAGCGGCCAATTGCCGAACGGGTTGTCGAGGTCGTTGGCGCCGTCTTGGAGGAACACCCGCAGGGGCTTCCGCTCGGTCTTGCGGACGAGATACGGATAGACGTTGCCGCCGCGAAGGTCGGTGAAGCTGCCGATCGTGCTGAGGACTTTCCGGAATTGATCCGGCCTTTCCCAGGCGACGGTGAAGGCGCAGATGCCGCCCGAACTCGCGCCACAAATCGCACGCCCTTCCGCGTTGGTCGTCAGGTTGAAGTCCTTCGCGACAACCGGAAGGATTTCGCCGATGAGGAAGCGGGAGTAGCGGTCGCCCAGGGAATCGTATTCGACGCTTCGGTTGCTGGCCCGCCATGCGTTGGTCAGCGTGCCGCGGGAGGTCTGGTGGCCGGGATTGACGAAGATGCCGATGGTGACCGGCATCTCGCCGCGATGGATCAAGTTGTCGAAGACCGTTGGCACCCGCCAGGCGCCCTTGAGTCCGACGTAATCGTGGCCGTCCTGGAAGACCATCACGTTGGCGGGTTTCTTGGCGTCGTATTGCGCCGGAACGTAGACCCACCAGTCGCGCGTGGTGTTCGTGAACACCCTGCTGGTGAAGTTGGTGTGGGCGATGACCCGGCCCCGCGGCACCCCGGCCTGCTCCATCGAAAGGGGTCCGAGTTTGTAGTCGTCGATCGCGCACGCCTTCGTCGGGCAGATCAGGGTGGCGACGACGAGGAGGAGCGCGGCGGAGATCGAGGAATGACCGAGGCCCAAGGCCGAACGCAGCGATCGGAGAGGGAAGTTGAACGTCATGGTGTCGGTTGGCTGTCTTCTGCCTCGGCTACTTGTCCTTGGGCCAATCACGCCAGAGCCAGCGCATCGTGTCGGGGAAGATCACGCCGCCGTGTTTGCCGCTGTGGCCGCCGTCGCCGAGTTCGAAACGGAAATCCATCTCGGCGAACTTCAACGCGGCCGCCATGTCCTGGTTCGCGAGCGGCCAATTGCCGTGGAGATTGTCGAGGTCGTTGGTGCCGTCCTGCAGGAAGACCCGGAGACCGAGCCGTTGAGTGCGGAGTCGCACCGCTGCCGGCGATGCCTCGGCGGGCGCCCTGTCCTTCAACTGCCGTATCTGCGACGGGAAGATCTGGGCCCCGCGGATGTTCACAAAACTGCCGATGTGGCTGACAACCTTTCCGTATCGATCGGGGAAGTGCCACGCGGCGCTGAAGGCTCCGATCGCGCCGGAGCTGATGCCGCAAACGGCCCGGCCGGCGGCGTTGGTGGTGACGTTGAACTGCTGCTCGATCGGGGGAAGGAACTCCTCCGTGAGGAAGCGTCCATAACGTTCGTCGGGCGTGTCGTATTCGAAGCTGCGGGTGGGACGGGACCGATGGTCTCCGCCTGAGCCGGCGACGGTTCCCGGGTTTACGAAGATCCCGATGGTCACCGGCATTTCACCGCGATGGATCAGGTTGTCGAAGACGATGGGGACGCGGAACTGGCCGTTCGTGGAAACGTAGCCAGACCCGTCCTGGAAG
>JAYUUX010000722.1:0-7135 GCA_043754645.1 Verrucomicrobiales bacterium
GCCGCCCCCCCGTTCCACAGCCCAGTTTGAAATCTGAGTCTTTGAGCCGGGCTTTCACCGGGTTTTCGGAAATGTAGCGGCCAAACCGTTCCAACTGACGCTCGTCCCGCACGATGTGGTCGAAAGATTCGTCCTGCCACACCACGCCGTCGCTCAGGCCGAGTTTCTTGAAGGTATGCGCGCTGACGGATTTCCAACCCTGAGTCACATCGCTTAAGGAATGATCGCCGAACGGCCGCACCAGCACATGCACATGGTTCGGCATGATGACGTAGCTGCTCAGGGCGTAGCGCTCACCATCGAAGTGGCGGAGACAGCGCTCCACTTCATCAGCGGCGGCTGACTTTCGCAGAAGGCAGGTGCCGAAACCGCGATCGGATTCTTCCTCGAACTTGGCGGTGAAGAGCGCGGTGGCTTCTTCGAGGGCGGCTTCGGAAACAGGCTGAGGGAGACGCTTCAAATAGTCGGCCTTCCCGATTCGCCAACTTTCCAGAACATCCTTGGGCAGGGCGTCGGCCAGACGGAAGGTGACGAAGTAGGTGCCGCCTTCCTGACGCCAGTGCGGGAGATTGCGGTGAGAGATGGATGCCGGACGGTCTTTGTCGAAGGGAGTGAACAACGAGACTTCGGGTGAACAGGCGGGGGCGCCTGTTCTACTGGCCACAGGCGAGGGCGCCTGTGCCACTAAGCCGTCCGGCCGCACCACATCCTCGTCCTTCACATCCTCGATGCGCGTGTCGGCGCGGAGGCGGTTTTGCGCGAGGCCGATGCGGCCGTCCTTCATGTCGGCGCGGATCTGCTCGTGCTGGGCGCGATCGAAGCCGTTTTGTTCGAGCAGATCGTGAAGCGATGCGTCGCCGGATCTATCGGATTTGCCGCGGGGCATGAGCGCATCGAATAGGGTCTGCACCATGCCACGGAGCTCGGGCTTGGTGCGGCAGGCTCCGCCGAACTTGTCCAACTCGGTGCGTCGGCTGGCGGGAAGCTCCGCAAGATCCGCGCGAAGCAGCTTCGGCAAGATGAGCGCGTAATAGCCGGACGGCATGAGGGCGTCGTCGCCCGCTAGGAGATCGGCGAAGGTGCCGTGCTCGTTGATGGCGTAGTCGAAGACCACGGGATCCATCGCGAAGGGCAGCGAGGCGGACAGCTCGCGCTTCGTCTCGAGCATGATCTGCTGGAGGCGCGCCTGGGCTTCGAGTTTGCGGTGCGGTGCGAAGATGAAACCCATGCCTCCGCCGGACATGCCGCCGAGCATCCAGAAGCCCCAGAAATCGCCGCCGAACTCGGCCTCGCACTTGGCGATGAGCTGTTCGGTGAAGTAGTTCGAGGCCCACGGAATGATGGCCTGGAGCGGTTGACGGAAGTTGCGCGTGGTGGCCGCGCCGAGGGCCTTGATGTCGCCCCGCTTCAAGGAGGAGATCACTTCGTCCAAGACGCTGAGCGCATCCTTGCGTCCCGCCCATTCGGCACCGGAGCGGAGGAGATACTTCTCCGTCACCATTTCGAGAATGGGACCGACGTTCTGCGCCATGCCGCCATGCACGACGACGAGCGAATCCATCAGCGCCTTGCGCGCGGACTCGGGAACTTCGTCGCGGGTGAACACGTGATGCACCGGCATGAGCCGGCCGCGCGAGATGCCGAACTCCGGATCGCCTTCCGCCGAAAGCACGCCGGTGATGAGCTTGATGCCGGGCCAGACGCCGCCGGAGTCCTGCCAACCGCCGCCGGAACCGCCGAGCCATTCGCCGAGCAACGCGCGGGCGAGGACGAGGCGCCGTTCCGATTCCTGCAAGGTGCCCGTGAGCGAAGCGGCCTGGGCCGTCGCGCGCATGCATACACTGATGAGCGAGCCGAGCAGATTGGTGCTGACGGCCAGGCGCGAGCCCTTGGGGATGGCGTTGACACTGGACGCGATCTCGAGACCGCGGCCGGGGCCGACGATATGCGCGAGCAGTTCTCCGAGCGATTGGCCCGAGCCTTCGATGCCCGGCGGAATGATTCCCGCCGCGATCACGGCTGCCTTGAGCAGCCCGAGGTAGTCCTTCGCGAAATCAAAGACGTCGCTCAACGAGGTGATGTCGGCCGTGGCGCCGAGATCGACGGAGGTCAGACGGAGGACGGGTTCGTCGATGACGCGTAGCCACGCGCTTACGGGCGGACGCGGAGCCGCGTCGCGGCCGTGGACGCCGAGGTCTACGGAGATGTTGATGACCTTGGCGCCCTCGGGGAAATCCATGCCGAGGAAGAAAATGTCTGACCACGCCGAATGCGTGAGGTCCATGCGCACCGGAGTCTGCTCCCGGAGAATCGGGAACGTTCCGTCCGCGCTGCGCTGGTGCAGTTCGGGCCGGATGCGGAGCGGTTGGTCCGCCGGATGGCCCATGCGGAACATCCACTGGTTCCCACGCACGGTGCGGACGCTGCGACGCACCTGATCGGCGAGCGTCTGAAACGCCAGTCGATGATAGGACGCGGCCAAGGCGGAGCTGAGGCCGTCGCTGGGGCCGAGGGTCTGCTGGTCGGAGAGAAAGGTGTCGATGGCTTCCTCGAAGCGGCGGTTGAGCAATTGCTCGAAGCCGTGGAAGGGGATCAAAGCGGATCCCGGATTCCCGATTCCCGATGCCGGATCGTTTCCGCGTTCCGAGCTCGCCGTTCCAAGTTTTGCCGGGAGATGGAAGCGGTGAATGGCCGCGAGGAAGAAGAGCGCGCGGACCCGTTCGTAGAGGTTGTCCGCTTGGCGACGGAAGAGATCCAACTCGGCGCACGCGGCGAGAAGGCCTTCAACCGATGCCGACTTGGCGAAGGCTTCCAGCGACTGGTTGCGCACCGCGTCGTCCGGCGAGGTGATGATGGAAATGAGGTTCATGACCGGAAGCGGACGGTTCAACGATTGGCCAGGAGATCCACCATGCCGGTGAGGACCTCGTCGCGATCACCACCGGACAAGGCCAGCGCGAGCTGCGCGGTGAGAAGCCCGTATTTGAGGCCGATGTCGTAGCGCCGCCCGTCGATCTCCAACGCGAGGTAACGTTCGGAGCGGATCGACTTGGCAAGCGCCGGTGTCAAATGCACGCCGCCTTTGTTTCCGTAGAGCCCGACTAGTTCGTCGAGCATGTTGAAGACTCCCGGAGTGAGCACATGCATGCCGAAGAAGCAGAGGTAGTGGCCCGAGCGCAGGCCCGGGACGATGACCCGCTGTTCCGCCTCCGTGGGCGTGGGTTTCTCCAACACCGCATCCACCTCGTAGAGATGCTGGCGTCCGGTCACAAGACGGCCGCCGATCGCGCCGTAGTAGGGCAGCTTGCTTTCATGCGTCGGTTGCACGGCCGATACGATGCAATTCTCCGCCGAGGCGATATCCACCAGTTGTTGTGCGCAACCTTTGGCCGTGCGGCTGAGGTAGACATGGTCGCCCACCATGAGCAGCGCGGCTTTACCGGCGACGAACTCGCGGGCGCACCAGATGGCGTGGCCGTAGCCGAGCCGTTGTCCCTGCTCGATGAACTGGAGCCGGCCCGCATGCCGGCCCGCGGCGGCGCGGAATGGAGATTCATCGCCGGGCTGGATGATCAACGCGATCTCCTCGATGCCGGCTTGAAGCGCCTCCTCGATGATGATGGCGAGGGCGGTCTTGGTCGTCCCGTCGCGGTCGACGAGGGTTTGCAGCGGCAGCGTGCGTTGGTTCGCACCGGCGGCGGTGATGATCGCTTTCTTTATTTCCACAGAAGTCCTTTTGCTCGAAATGCTATCGGAGGCTCCCATGCGGGCTTGAGGGGGTCAATCAGGTCGCAGTCCAGGTGAACGGAAACGAATGAATGTCGCCGGCGAACGGCGCGTGGCCTATCCTCCGGATTAATGGCCGAACGCACCGAAGTCTTCACCGTCGAACGCAGCCGCCCCGACCTGCGGCTGGACACCTATCTCCGCGAGCATTTCCCTGCCGTCTCGCGCGGCATCATGCAGCGGTTGATCAACAACGGGCACGTCACGGTCAACGGCCGCGTCGTCAAACCGACGCACCGGCCCTCGTGCGGCGAAGAGGTCAGCATCTTCTTTCCCGAGCCCAAGGCCGCCGAGGCCCTCGCAGAGGACATTCCCTTGGAAATCCTTCTTGAGGACGACGACCTGCTCGTCCTCAACAAACCTCCCGGCATCGTCGTCCATCCGTCCGTCGGCCACGACGAACACACTCTCGTCAATGCGCTGCTCCACCATTGCGACGGACAGCTCAGCGGCATCGGCGGCGTGGCGCGGCCGGGCATCGTCCATCGTCTGGACAAGGACACCAGCGGCTGCCTTCTCGTGGCCAAGAATGACGAGACCCACTTCGCCCTGACGAAACAGTTCGCGGAGCGGACCATGGTGAAGCTCTACCGCGCGCTCGTCGCCGGTGTCCTGGTCAACAGCAAGGGCGACATCCAGGCGCCCATCGCGCGGCACCCGACCCACCGCAAACGCATGGCCGTCTCCGCAGGCGAAGGCCGCGAGTCATGGACCGGGTTCAAGGTGATCAAACGGTTCGCCCACGCGACCGATGTCGAAGCCACGTTGCACACCGGCCGCACCCACCAGATCCGCGTCCACTTCCAGCACATCGGCCACGCTGTTCTGGGTGACTCCACCTACGGACCCAAGGCGAACAAACGCGTCGAAGAAGCCACCGGCCTGACCTTCAGCCGCCAGATGCTGCACGCGTGGCAGATCACCTTCACGCATCCGAAGTCCGGCGAGCTCGTCACAGCGAAGGCGCCGTTGCCCGACGACTACCGTCAAGCCATCGAGGCCATGGCCAAAGCGGGCTGAGACCGCCTTCGGTCCCTTGCCAGTGGTCATGGTCTGAGTTCCACTACGCTGGCCAAACACATGGGTGCATCCGTTTCAGCCAAGTCCGCCGCCGGCGCCTCGTTCCGCGAGGCCGAGGCGTGGCGCGCCGTCGGTGCGGGTTGGAAACAGCTCCATGGAAGCTTCAAGGACCTCGGCGTCAGCTTCGAGTGGCACGACTTCTCGTGCGACGCGGACCTCGACTGGAAACGCAGCTTCCATCCCGACAGCGTCGAGGTCTGCATCAACCTGGCCGGCGTCGGCGACGTCCGGTGCAGCGAACAGACGGCGGAGTTTGCCGACGACACCTCGGGCTTTTACCGGCACGGCGAGCCTGGATTGACCGCGTGGCGGCGCGCCGGACAGACGCATCGTTTCATCACGATCGAGTTTCATCCTGCCTTCCTCCGCACCCATCTCGCCGATCATCGCAAGGCACTGCACCCGGTCGTGCGCTCGGCCATGGACGGCGAAAAGGCTTCCGGCCTGTCGACCATCGAACGCATCGGCGGCGACCTCCAGCAGCTCGTGCAAAGCCTGCGCCATCCGCCCGTCTCCGCCGTGGCGCAGAAACTGTGGTTCCACAGCAAGGCCCTCGAAGTCGCCTCGCTTCTCTTCTTCCAGACAACGAACGACCAGGAGTTCTTCTGCCATCGCCAGCAGCGTCTCGCGCAGGACCGCGTCTCGCGCGTCATCGCCTTGCTGAAGGAGAACCTGGCCGAGCCGCCGCCGCTCGAAGAGATCGCGAAACGCGTCGGCTGTAGCCCGTTCTACCTCAGCCGCACCTTCACCAAGGAAGCCGGCATAACCATCTCCCAATATCAGCGGAAGCTCCGCCTTGAACGCGCCGCCGAGCTGCTCAAGGCCGGTCGCCACAACGTGACCGAAGCGGCCATGGAAGTGGGCTACTCCAGCATCAGCCACTTCAGCCAGGCCTTCCACGAGATGTTCAAGTGCTGCCCCGGCTTGTATCCGCTGGGCGCTCCGAAGCGGTAGGCGAGAACGGTTTGGCCGCGAAGGGCGCGAAGAAACGCGAAATCAAGTAGGGCGAAGGCTCCTGCCAGTTCCGTAGGCCGGGCATCCCTGCCCGGCCAGTGGGTGTTCCATGGTGCCCATGGCCAAGGAGCACCTTCTGGCCGCGCGAGGACGCGCGGCCTACGAAGGCTCGGAGGGAGCCTTCGCCCTACCAATCTACGACGAACAGCTCACCACGATCTTCTTCAACTCCGCGGGCGGCGGTTCGGCGTAGCGTTCGAGACCGGGATGTTCGGCGAAGGGGTTTCGCAGAATCCGCATCAGCGTCTCGATCTCCGAAGTGTCGCGCTGGTGCGCGGCGTCGATGGCGCGTTGGGCGAGATGGTTTCGGAGGACGAACTTCGGGTTCACCCGGTCCATGCGGGATTTGCGCTCGGCGTCCTTGCTGCCTTCGCCGGCCAGGCGCGCGGCGTAGCGTTTGGCCCACGCTTCGTAGGCGGGACGGTTCACCACGAGGTCGCGGAGTTTGGCGTTGTTGGCGCCGGGCGCGGTGGAGAAGGAATTGAGCACGCGGAAGAAGTTGGTCATGTCGGTTCCACGCAGGACTTCAAACGTGTCGCGGAAGATTTCCTCGTCCGTCGGGCTCTGGATGCGGAAGCCGTGTTTCGCGCCGAGCAGGTCGAGGAAGTGCGTGGCCAGCGCGGGTTCGTAATCGCCGATGGCACCGGTCACTTGGTCGGGCGTCATCAGCGGCGACAGCGCCTGGCCGAGAGCCTGGAGGTTGAAGTGGCCGATGCGCGGCTGCTGGTCGTAGGCGTAGAAGCCTGACTGGTCGGTGTGGTTGCAGATGTGGCCGGGATCGAAGTCGTCGAGGAACCCGAACGGCCCGTAGTCCATCGTGATCCCGAGGATGGAGAAATTGTCGGTATTCATCACGCCGTGGCAGAAGCCGACGGCCTGCCATTCCGCCATGAGTTGGCCGGTGCGGCGGACAACTTCCTTGAACCACCGGTAGTATTTGTCCTTCGCCACTACGCCTGCGAACTCGGGGTAGTGGTGCGCGATGACGTAGTCGGCGAGCGTGCGGAGATGGTCGACCTGGTCGCGGTAGTAGAACACCTCGAAGCTGCCGAAGCGCACATGGCACGGCGCCATGCGGAGGATCATCGCGCCGGGCTCGGGCGTTTCGCGGAAGACGGGTTCGTCGCTGCCGATGAGGCAAAGCGCGCGCGTGGTGGGAATGCCCAGACCGTGCATGGCTTCGCTGCACAGGTATTCGCGGACCGACGAGCGGAGCACGGCGCGGCCGTCGCCGAAACGGGAGAAGGCGGTCTTG
>JAYUUX010000723.1:0-3613 GCA_043754645.1 Verrucomicrobiales bacterium
CCTTGCCACGGCCTTTTGGCTGTGGCTTCCTCGCCGGCATGTCACAGGCCGACCTTTCGCAGGATCTCCTCGCCAAGTTCATCGACCACACGCTGCTTAAGCCCGAGGCGAGCAAGGCGGATATCGAAAAACTTTGCCGCGAGGCGTTGCAGCACAAGTTCTACAGCGTGTGTGTGAACGGTTCGCGCGTCGTCCAGGCCCGCAGCTTGGTGGAGGACTCCGGCGTGAAGGTCGCCGCCGTTGTCGGCTTTCCGTTGGGTGCGATGGACGCGGATGCGAAGCGCTACGAGACGGAGATCGCCATCGACATGGGCGCCGAGGAGATCGACCTGGTGCTGAACATCGGGCGATTGAAGGAAGGCGATTCCAAGTATGTGCTGCGCGAACTGCGTGACGTGGTGGAAGCCGCCGACGAACGGCCTGTAAAGGTGATCATCGAAAGCTGCCTGCTGACGCGGGAGGAGAAGATCCTCGCCTGTGAACTGGTGGTGGAGTCGGGCGCCCATTTCATCAAGACCTCGACCGGGTTCAGCACCGGCGGCGCGACGATCGACGATGTGAAACTTCTCCGGGAACACGTCGGTGCAAAGTTTGGCGTGAAGGCGTCGGGCGGCATCCGGGACACGAAGACCGCGCTGGCCATGATCGAGGCGGGTGCGACGCGTTTGGGCACCAGCGCGGGCATAGCGATCGTGACGGGCCTCTCAGCGGGCGGCGGCGGCTATTGAGCAGGGCACTACGGGCGGATCATTCGACCGCCCCCTGGGATTCAACCCAACGGACGGCCTCGCGGATGAGCTCGGCGGAGGTCTTGAGGGCGAGCTTGTTCTTGATGTTGAGCCGGTGGACTTCGACCGTCTTCCCGCTGAGGTGCAGCTGGTCGGCGATTTCCCGGGTGGATCTGCCTCCGCCGATGAGTTGGAAGACTTCGAATTCCCGGTCGCTCAATCCTCCGACCGGACTCTTGCCCGTGCCGGAGCGCCGCCCGGAGAACTGGTTGAGGATCTTCGCGGAGATCTTGTCGCTCACGTAGACGCGGCCTTCGAGGACTTGCCTGATGGCGGCGGCGATTCGCTGTCCGCCCTCGAGTTTCATGATGTAGCCGCGGGCGCCTGCCCGGAGGACTCTCTCGGCGTAGAAGGCTTCGTCGTGCATCGAGATCGCGAGGATCTTCAGCTCCGGTTGGAGCGCGAGCGCGTCCTTGATCAGCTCAAGGCCGTTGCGATCGGGGAGCGAGATGTCGGCGAGAACGAGATCGGGCGAGAGGCGTGAGATGGCATCCAGGGCCTCGGCCGTGTTTTTGGCTTCACCGCAGAGAACCAGTTCCGAATCGCCCGCGATCAGCTGCGAGAGCCCTTCGCGCATCATCGGATGGTCGTCGACGATGAGGACGCGCTTTCGCGCCGGGGCGACGGCCTTCTTCTTGGCGGGTTTCATCGGGGCTTTTTGGCTTCCAGCGCGAGCGTGGGGATGACGCAGGTGACGGATGTTCCTTTTGGGTTTGCGGGTCGAACGGCGAGAGTGCCGCCGAGCAGTCGCGCCCGGTATTGCATGATGTGAAGACCCATTCCGGCGTTGGGAGAAAACGAATCGGGCAGGCCCGAGCCGTCGTCGGTGACCGTGAGGTGAAGTCCCTCGTCGGCGTGGGAAAGCGTGATGGTGATCGTCTTGGCTCCGCTGTGCTTGATCGCATTGTTCACGGCCTCCTGGGCGATGCGGTAAAGGTGCGTGGCGACGAGGCTGTCGCCGAGGGGGGTCGCCGTCGGGCATTCGAAGCGGCAGTTGAGCCGCTTGGGCTGGTGGGTGGAGCGCGCGAGTTCATCGAGCGCCGCCATGAGGCCCTCGGATTCGAGCACGACGGGGCAAAGTCCCCGGGCGAGGCGGCGCGTTTCCGCGATGATGCCCGCGATTTCGTCCCGGCATCTGGCGATCTGATCGGCCTCGGGCCGGCGGGCCTTCCGGAGCCTCTCCTCCATGGAGTGGGTGACCAAGGCGAGGCCCGCCAGCTGTTGGCAGATGCCGTCGTGGAGATCCTGGCCGATGCGTCGACGCTCCTGCTCGCTGATCTCGAGGACCTCCGCTTCAAGGCGGCGGCGTTCGGTCAGGTCGCGGACGAATCCGGTGAAAAGGCGACGGCGGGCCGTGCGGACTTCACTGACCGCGAGATCCATGGGAAATACCGTTCCGTCCCGGCGGAGTCCCACGACTTCCCGGCCGATGCCGATGATCTTGGCTTCGCCGGATTTGATGTAGTTCGAGAGGAAGCGGTCATGCATTTCCTTATAGGGCGAAGGCATGAACATGCTGACGTTCTTCCCCATCACCTTCGGCGACTTCCATCCGAAGATCCGCTCCGCCGCGCGGTTCATGGCCTGGATGCGGCCTTGTTCGTCGATGGTGATGATTCCCTCGACCGCGGTGTCGAGGATGGCCCGGAGCTGGAGTTCCGACTGGCTGACTGGGGCCCCGGTGCTTCGGCGCGGGGCGCGTTTGCCGCGCGGGGCTTTGCCGGCGGCTTTCCGTTTCGCGGGTTTCGGCGGGCTGGGTTTCACGCGGGGCACCCTAGCGGAATCGGGGCGAGTGCCAGCAGGAAAAGAGCGGTGCGGCGCGCGCGCGTCCGTGGAACGCGTTGCCGGTCGTCCGTTGAAGGCGAGGAGGAAGCTCACATCGCCGGCAGTTGTCCGCGGTATTCGGTCGGGGACATGCCGACCAGTCTTTTGAACACGCGGTTGAAGTGGGTCAGCGACTGGAAGCCGACTTCGTAGGCGATCTCGCTGATGCGGAGGTTGGGATTGAGCAGGAGGTTGCGCGCCCGTTCGATCCGGAGGCGCGAGACGTAGTCCGTGAAGTTGATGCCGGTGACCTTGCGGAACATTTTGCAGAAGTAGAACGGACTGCAGTTGGCGGCCTTCGCCACCTGGCCGAGCGAGAGATCCTCCTCCTGGTGGTCGCGGATGAACTCCTTGGCCTTGGCGATCATCGGGGGTTCGGCGTTCTGCTGCTGGACGGCGAGCTGGTTGCTCACCATGGAGAGGTGCTCGGCGAAGATCTTCAGCATGGTCACGATGCTGTCGTGCTGCTTCGGCGAAACAACGCGGCCCTTGAAGTAGGCGTCTCGGACTTCGTCGTCGGAGGCCTCGACTCCCCACTCGCGGACGAGCTTGAGGGTGCGCTCGAACTGGGCCTGCGTGGGCGCTTTGCGGAAGGTCTGCCCGGTGTGGAGGAACGCGACCGTGCGGTCCCCGAGCTTCACCGGGATGGCAGAATCGTTCAGACTTGCAGGGCAGGTGACGGTCGCCGCTTCGCTGCGGGCCTTTTCCGTGAGCTGCTGCTGCGATGTAAGACACGCGGCGCAGGAACGGCTCTTGGACGCCATCAAGGCGCAGAACGGATTCTCGCCCTTGTGGCCGTGGTGCGGAAGTTGCCAGGTCTCGACCGGTGTGATGGCCAGCGGAAGGCCGGTCGTTTCGGAGAAGGCGTTCTCGTAGTCGCGGTAGACCTGGGAGCGGCTGAGGGCGTCGACGATCTGGTTTTCTGCTTTCATGGCTTTGGGTTCCGTGGCCGCGCAACTTCTCTTGCCCGGCCACGTGCAAGATACGGACACCAAGAATTG
>JAYUUX010000724.1:0-2447 GCA_043754645.1 Verrucomicrobiales bacterium
ATGCCGAGTTCGGCGATGCGTTTGGTCGCGATCATTTCGACTGACGGCTGGTCGAAGACCGTGGCGGCCAGGTTCGGATTGTTCGCGACGAGGGCGCAGGCGTAGATCCCCGAACCGCCGCCGATGTCGAGCAGCCGGGTGAAGCGTTTCAGGTCGAACTTCCGCGCCATCGCCGGCCCGAGCAGCACGCCCCGGCAATCCATCGCGGCGGTGAATCCGCGGGCGAACGTCTCGTCCTCCATCGACTTGTGCCAGTCGTTCGCCTTGTCGTAGCCGCCCCAGTTCGCCGGCCGGCCGGTGGTGAGGACCTTCAAATAATCCTTCGTGACCGGGCGATCCTTCAGCGACGCGTAGTAGGGCTTCAACGACCACGGCGATCCGGCGACGAGATGTTCCAGGGCCACGTCGGAAGCGCGGAAGACACCCGCTTCACTGCGCACAAACCCGTTGGCCGCGAAGAGCGTCATCATCACATCGGCGGGGCGTTCTGCGAAACCGAAGCGACGACAGATGCCGGCGAAGTCGGAAGGGTTCGCGGCCAGCCAAGTGAAGAAATCGAGATGCACCAGCGCGGCCGTGACGAGGTCGGCGGCGTAGAGCCCGTCCCGGTAGCGGTAGACGCGGGTCGGATCGGCCGAGGGCAGGCGGGTGAGATCGATTGAAGACATCGACGGAGGAGAAGGCCGGGGACCCGCCACTGCCAAGCCGCAATGTCGGGCCGGGACCGGCGGTTCTAAGCGGGAGGGCAACGCCGGTTCCATCAATCCGGGGGCGAAGGGAGGTTGAACCCGCCGAGGATTGATTGTTACGGTTCTGTCACAGAACCACGTGGGCACATTGAAAGTCATCGCCGTCGTCCTGGCCGCCTACGCGTTGGGTTGCTTCGTCACGGGCTACTATCTTGTCCGGTGGCGCACCGGGCAGGACCTGAGACTGCTAGGCAGCGGCAGTCTCGGGGCCAAGAACGCCGGACGAATCCTCGGCCGCGGCGGTTATCTGGCGACCAGTCTCATGGACATCGCCAAAGGATTCGCCGCCGTCTTCTTCGCGCGCTGGGCCGGCTTGTCCGACTGGGCGTTGACCATCGTCGCGCTGGCGGTGGTGGCGGGGCACAACTGGCCGCTGCAGCTGGGCTTTCGGGGTGGCAAGGGTGTGGCGACCGGTTATGGCGTCGTGCTCGCCGCGGCCCCGTGGGTGGCAGGAGCGATGTGGGGCGTTTTCCTGCCGATCACGCTTCTTCTCCGGAGCACAACGCTCGGCGGAGTCGCTGCCTTCGTCGCGGCGCCGATGCTCGCGATGGCGTTCTCCGCCGGGCCGCCGGTGATCATGCTCTGCGCGCTGACGGGGGCGGTGGTCGCGTTCACCCATCGGAACAACCTCCGGGCCGAGCTGGCCGCAGCGCCCGTCTCCGCGCCGTCCGCCGGCGCCGTTTCGCACCGCGAATCCCCAACACCCGACGCCCCGGCGAAACCGTTGCCATGAACCAGAAGACCGGCCTCATCTTCAAGATCGCGTCCGAGGAGCGGGAGTTCGAGCAGGTCCATCGCCTGAACTACCGCACGTTCGTGGAGGAGATCCCCCAGCACCAGCGGAACGCCGAGGGCCGGCTGGTCGACAAGTTCCACGCGGAAAACACCTACATCGTCGGGCTGGACGCGGGCCGCGTGGTCGCGATGGTCGCGTTCCGCGGGCGCCGCCCCTTCTCGCTCGACCAGAAACTGCCCGACCTCGACCGCCACATCCCGGCGGGGTTCGTGCCGTGCGAGGTGCGGCTGCTGGCGGTGGACAAGGACTACCGCGGCACCACCGTTTGTGCGGCGCTGCTCGGCACGCTGGCCACGGACGCCATCCGCCTCGGCTTTGACCTCGCCTTGATCTCCGGCACCACGCGCCAACTCCGGCTCTACCGGCACATGGGGTTCAAACCGTTCGGACCGCTGGTGGGTTCGGGTGACGCGGTCTTCCAGCCGATGCTGCTTTCGCTGGAGGATTTCGACGCGCATTCGGGCGACACCATGGTGGGCGGCCTGCACAAGCCGGTGGCGGACCCGGCCAACTTCCTTCCCGGACCAGTGCCTGTTTCCGCCGCCGTGCGGGCGGCGTTCGAGCAGCTGCCGCTTTCCCATCGCAGCCGAAACTTCGTCGAGGGATTCCGCGAAGTGCGGAAGAGCCTGGCCGCGATGGTGCACTCGCGGCACGCGTCCATCCTTCTCGGATCCGGCACGCTGGCCAACGACGTCGTCGCCCAGCAACTGCGGTTGCTCGACGCTCCCGGAATCGTCCTGAGCCAGGGCGAATTCGGTGAACGCCTCGTCGACCATGCGCGCCGGGCCGGATTGCAGTTCCAGACGCTGGCCATCGGCTGGGGCGAATCCTTCGGGCTGGATCAACTGCGCTGGTTCCTCGACCAACATCCGGAAGCCCGCTGGCTCTGGATGGTCCACGGC